>JANYHY010000804.1 GCA_025362165.1 Myxococcales bacterium
CAATCACCACGAGCATCAAGCGCCGAGTTCCGATCAGTTCCGAACTCCCATCCCTCTCGCCACCTATCCGCCGCAAAGACCGGCGAGCGCGCGGTGCTTTTCCCTGTGCCGGCCGACCATGTCGCGCGCGCCATAGTGAAACGACCGTTGGGGCTTTAGTGTCGGCCGGCACAGGGAAAAGTACTGCGCGTCGCCGAGCTACAACCCCCCCACCGATAGGTGCACCCCACCAACGCTTGACACCGCGTGCTCCGCGTAAGACAAGCCATTTGTGCGATTTCGAGGCCGAGCTCTGCTGGTTTTGTCCCTGACGTTCGGCCCATTGTTGGTCGGCGTCGCGCTCGCGGCACAAGACGACCGCACCTCTACCGAGGCGACGCTCGCGATGTTGGAGAAGGACCCCGCGGCCAAGGACATCACGGCGGACGCGGTGAAGAAGTCGCGTGACGCGTTGGAGCGCGCGACGCGCATGCGGGCCTCCGGTGACGACACGCACGCGAGGCTCGCGGAGGGCATCGCGCACGATTGGGCCGAGGTTGGAAAAGAGCTCGCACGCGCCGCCGACTTGGAGAAGAGGGCGACCCAAGCGCATTTGTCCGCACAAGACGCCAGCGCACAGACGGATCGCGAGCGCGCGATGCTCGAGCAGCGGGTCGCAGAGAACGGACTGCTCGTCATCGAAATCGGGGCGTTCAGCGACGCGAGCGCATCACCTAAAGGGGGCCCTCCGCGATCTTCTGCCGTGGATGCTGGACGTCCGCCCGCGCAAAAGAGAGACGGCGGCAAATGAACCGCCACGTCATCGTTGCGGGCGCAATCATCCTCGCCGCGTGTGCGCCGCACGCGGCGGTGCCTGGACTCGTCGACGCTCAGCAAGCGAGTCAAGGTCCGACGGCGCTGACCGCGCGCAAGCTCGCCCCTCAAGCGGTGGACGAGGCCGACGCGTTCTTGAAGCTCGCCCAGCAATCTCGAGAGGACCGCGATGACGTCTCCGCGGCGCTCTACGCCGAGCGTGCCATCGCGGGGTATCAGCGCGCGGCGATGTTGGCGCGCGTGGCTCGGGCGACGACCGATCTCGCGAGCGCGACTCAGGACGGCGACAAGACAGACGCCGAGCGCAAGAGCCTCGTCACGCAACATGGCGAGGCGGATCGCATGGGCGACGAGCTCGAGAAGCGCCTCTTCGTCGCACGCGAGCTTCGGGCTCCGACCGCGAGCGGACCTGCAGATCCGCAGCGCGAGGTCGCGCGGTTGTCCGCGGCGAAATCACTCGCGCTCGGGGCGCGCCTCCTCTGTGGCGCGACACGCCTTCTCGATGCGCAGACTGACGGTCTCAAGACGCAAGAGGACAAGCTCGCTGAGCTGGAGAAGCGCCTGGACACGAGCCCGAAGCCCGCGCCCATCGACGACGCGGCGCGAGCCCGCGCGGACTGCCTTGGCTTGTTGACCAAAGCTCGCCGCGCTCACCCCGTCGCGTCGCAGAACGCGCAAGCCGCTGACCCGTTGCTCGCGGAGCTCTCCGCGGCGGGCAACGATCCCGTGCGCGACGAGCGAGGCGTCGTGGTCACGTTGCGCGATGTGTTCGTCAGCGCCGCGCTCTCGAAGGACGGTGAGGCGAAGCTCAAGGTCCTCGGTCATGTCGCGTCGGCTCACCCCACCGTGGGGGTGCAAGTCATCGTGCACGACGCGACCACGTTACCGCCAGGAACTCGCGCGCAGCTCGCGGCCGCAGCGCTCGTGAGTGGTGGCGCGAAGGCCGATAAAATAGCCTCCGATTTCGCTGGAACTCGCGCGCCTGTGATCGATCCCAATGACGCGAAGAACCGCTCACGCAACGCCCGAGTCGACGTGGTGTTCATCACCAACGACTGAGCGAGCCCGTCACGAACTAGTCGTTCTTTGCGCCGTTGGCGATCCAAGCCTTCACGCGATCGATGTCGCTCGGGCACATCGCGACGCTGTTGGGTGACAGCGGCATGCGCAACAACCCGGGGACCAACGGCTCGTCCACTTGGCGCAGCACGCGCGGCAAGTAAGAGGCGTCCACGTTACCCGCGACCACGAGCGGGACGTTGCTCTCGTTCTGCGCGGCCGCCGAGGTGAGGCTCGCGTAGCACTCGTCTTTGCTCATCGGCGAGCATGCGTAGTTCGTCGCGTTGCCACCAGGCTCTAGGGTGCTCGCATGGCACCCGTTCTTCACGAACGAGCACGACGCCTTGGCCGTCGGAGATGGACCGAAGTAGTTCGTGTAGAGCGTGGTGAACGTCGCGGGCGCGCTCGGATCCGCGAGCGGAGAGCAGCCCTCGCCGTCTGCCCCTGCCTCGACAGGCGGCGGTGCTGGCGAGCTCGCGTCGAAGCGCGGGTCTCCGCCCGTGACCGTGGCGCTCACATAACAACCCACGCCGGCGATCGCGATCGCCAAAGACGGTCGAGCGAGCTGTCGCATGAATCGAGCGTAACTCGAAAGTCTGACTGGAGTCAGTACGCGACGCCAAGGAAGAGGCGGATCGTCTGCGCGCTCGAGAGCGAGATGTCCGTCACGCCGTTCGTCGCCGCCGAGGTCTGCTGCACTGGCAGGTAGTTGAGGCCGCCGAGCGGGAAGAACACGCCGTATTGGAGCATCGTGTAGAAGCCGCCAACCTTGCTGGGGTCGTCGTTGAGCGCGCCGTCCTTGGCTTGGAAATACAGCTGCAGATCGAGCTCGACGCCGAGATCGCGCTTGTGTCCGGGCGTCTGCACGAACTCGCTCGCGCGGCTCCAGATGATCGCCGCGCCGCCGCCGAACTTCTGGCCGTTCGCGTTCTTCAAGAAGTCGTAGTTCACGCCGGGACGAAAGTAATAGGCGCCTTCGACGCGCGTCAGGATGTGACGAAAGAAGATCAAGTCGACGCGGTAGTCAGGGTGAAAGTGGAACGTCGAGATCGGTCCCGTGCCGTTCTTCTCCGCCTGCAGACCCGTCTGTCCGGGGTTGAGGCTGTCGACCCACGGATCGCCGCTCGCCCAGCCGAAGCCGAAGTTGATGTGCAGCTTGTCCTCGATCGCGAGGTACTCCGCCTGCGTCGTGAGCCCGAACTGCTGGATCTTGGTCGCCTGTTGCGCGCTGACGCTCGGCAGCTGCGCGGCGCCGTAGATCATGACGCCCTCGGCCTCGAGGCGGAACTTCTTGTAGAGCACCTGCAACCACGCGTCCGGGATGATCGCCCATGCGCGCCGCGCCTCGAGGTTGTTGTTCTGCGTCGTCGTCGGATCGGTCTGGGTCGTGATGGGCGTCTGTCCGCCCTTCAGGTCCAGGTACTGCGAGCGATAGACGGTGAACACTCCGCCGTTGATGACGAGGTTGCCGTGCGCGAGCGCGAGCTTCTGCGCCTCAGGGTTCGTCTTGCGGAACGCGGCGACGCCCCATTGGTTGACGTTGCAAAGGTTGCACGTGTTGTAAGGCTGGCCGCCGTTCACGTCGTACGGAGAGGCGCTCGTCGGCCCCGTGTTGACGAAGTCCCACATGCCCGCGACGTACAAATCGAGCGGCTTGTAGCCAGTGGCGAAGCGAATGCGATCGTTGGTGGACTGGTAGTCGGAGTCGATCCCGTCGCCCGCGTTTGCGAGCATCCCTAGGCCCCATTGGTTCGGCATGCGACCGAACGCGATCTGTCCGAAGGGCGTCAAGTACTCAGCCCAGACGCGCTTCACCGACACCGAGTTCTGCCACGAGTTCACGCCCGCGGTGGGCGTGCCTTGCGTCGTGGAGAACGCGCCGAGCGGCGCATAGCCGTTGTAGCCCGCGCTCGCGTAGCCAGTGCCATTGCTGCTAGTCGTGCCGGCTTCGTTCGGCTTGATCGCGTATGCGTCCGGCGTCGAGCCGAGCACGATGTTGTCGAGCAGATCGATCTGCGACATCACTCGCAGGTTGTCCGAGATGTGCAGCTCCGGCGCGATGCGGAAGCGCAGGTTGGCGCCGGACTGCGTCTTGTCTTGGCAAGCGTCCGTGTGACTGTCGCCGCAGAGCTGCACGTTGCGCGTCTGGCCAGCCGTCGTCGTGTAGCTGTTGTCGAGAGGCTGCGGCCACAGCGCTTGGCCATCCGTCACGTCGCCATGTCGGCCGAGCGCGAAGTTGTGAAACAGCTCGCCGCGCGTACGGAAATAGCCGTGGATCTCGAACACCGGTCGCGTGCGTCCCCACCAGTCTTCGCTGAACGCCTCGTTGGGCTTGGAGGGGATGCTCCCGTCCGACGACGGTCGCTCGTTGCCTTGCTTGGCGAGATCGTTCGCATCCGTGGCGGGGTCGACCGCAGGAGACACCGAGTTGTTCACGGGCTGCGCGACCGCGGGACCCGAAGCAGCAGGAGCCGCAGCGGGAGGAGGCGGCATGAGCTGTCCGCGATCCGTGGAAGTGCTCGAAGGCGCGGGCGTGGCATCTTGCGCGCGCGCGGTCTTGGCGGCGAACCCTGCGGCCAGCGCGAGCAAGAGGCAAAGCTGTCGTGCTCGAAGTGTGGTTCGCGCCTGCATCGTGTTGGGGCCTTCTAACACGGTGTTCGCGACAGATGAAACACGGTATTTCAGGGTGGTCTGCGGGCATTGTCGTCGCCTACGTCGAACGACGACAACTAGACGGATTGGCTTCGCCAGCCTCAATAACGGCGTCCGGGTCTGCGGACGATCGCCGCCACAGAGAGCGCGACGACGATCGCGAGGACTCCTCCGAGGGTGTGTCTCGGGTGATGGATACACGCGCTCAGCGCGGTCAGAGACACTGAAGGCTCCGGCGCGGGCTGCACCGGTCCGTGAACGTGTGTATGTTGCACCCAATCGCGGCCGGCCTCGCCGTCGGAGATCGAGAGCGTGAAGCACGCGTGGACGACGTCGGGATCGCGCGTGAAGGCCAAGAACGTTCGTGCTGATCGCCCGTCACCTTGCAGCTCACGCACCGCGGTGTCGCCCTCGACGCTCTCGCCGTGCATCGCCATCGCGCCGTCTCCGCGCGCACGGAACGCCGTGTTTCTAGCCGTATCATCGAGCTTGTCGTGGACGAGTGTTGCGACTTCTGGGCTCCATGCGCTCACGCTCGACGAGAAGCACGCGGTCACGATCTGCCGATCGCAGTCACCGTCCACGCACGTCGCGATCCATCGGTCGGTGCGCACGCTCGTCGTGCTGAGCTCAGGCGGTTGGACTGCGCGAGGTTCAGGTGGGCCGAGCGCGGTCGGACCCTCTACGACGACGTCAGCCGAGCTCATCGAGGAACGCTTCGATCTCCGTCTTCAGATCGAGCAGGGTCTGACGGTTGGAGGGCGACTTTGGCGCAGGCTCTGCGACCGCGACGGCCGGCGCGGCCTCCTTCGTCTCCACGACGTCGACCTTCGTCTCTGCGGCAGTCGCGCCTTTCGCCTCACCTCCGCGCAGCAGCTTCTTGCGGGCTCCCGCGATCGTGAAGCCCTCCGAGTACAGCAGATCGCGCACGCGCATGAGCGTCTCCACGTCGCGCCGTGAGTACACGCGCTGTCCACGCGCGCTCTTGGTGGGTCTGATCGTGCGGAACTCTCGCTCCCAATAGCGCAGCACGTGCGGCTCCACGCCGACGAGCCCAGCGACCTCGCCGATCCGGAAATACAGCTTGTGCGGGAGCGAGCCCTTGTCGGTCATTGTGGCGGGCTACTCTTTGACGTGCGACGCCGCGGCGCCGTTCTTCTGGTTCAGCGCGGCCTTCAAGATCTGGCTCGCCTTGAACGTGAGCACGCGGCGCTCGCTGATCTCGATCGGCGCGCCGGTCTGCGGGTTGCGACCAGGCCGCTGCCGCTTGTCGCGCAACACGAAGTTGCCGAAGCCGCTGACCTTGATCTTCTCACCCTTGCCCAACGTCTCTTTCATCATCTCGAACACGAGATCGACGATGTCCGCCGACTCCTTCTTCGAGAAGCCACCAACGCGCGAATAGATGGCCTGAACGATCTCTGCCTTGGTCATGCGCATGCCCCACGTGGCGATAGGCTGCGAGCATACGTCGATTTCTCAGGCGCTGACCAGCCCGCAAATGAGCAGTCCGTCTCGCAAGTCGCGCGAATAACGGCAAACGCTTCACGCGACCGCCGCGATGCGTAGGCAGATGGAACAGGAAGCCGGGAAGACGGGAAGTTTGGGGATTGTTCGACGGTGGTGATCGGGGCGTGTGCGGTGCCGCCCGAGTACAAGCCATGACACTCGATTCCAACCTTCCCGTCTTCCCGGCTTCCTGTGAATATTCCCGGCCGCGTCTTAGCGCGACTTGCGGAACGACGTACTGTGCGGGAGGTACTCTGCTGCGACTAGGCGGCGAGCTCGGTGACGTCTTCGTCCGCGACATTCGCGGGAGGAGGGACGCTGTCGGCGAGGGCGGGGACGAGCACGGCGGCCTTGCGACGCGCAACTTGCTCTGCGGCGACGAGCGCAGCGACGTAGCCATAGCCGAACGTGAAGAGCATCGCGAAAGGCGTCGCAAACCAGTGTCCGGTCTCCAGCGAGGCGACCGTGGACGCGAGCGAGACGAGGCACAGCGCGACCTCGATGAGCGGAAGGTCGGCGCGCGCGCGGTAACGCTGCGTGCCGTTGATCTCGCCCTTCTTGGGCGTGCGCACGAACTCACCCGCCATCGAGCCGAGACCCTCGAACACGGCCTTGGTGAGGTGCGGCGCGAGGCCCGCTCCGAGGGCGAGCAACGCGGGGAGCTGGCGCAGCGCGCTGAAACGCGACCGACCCTGAGCCGCCTCCGCCATCGCGTAGAACGCCGCGAGCGAGCCCGTCGTGCCGATGCACAGCGGCAGATCGATCATGAGCATGGTCTGCGGGTTGGTCGCGGGCATCAAGATGAGCGCCGGCAAGAGCAGCACGCTCAGCAGCACCATCAGCGGATACGCGAAGTGCGGCGTGAGATGGAAGAACGCCTCGATGCGCTGCGACAGCGTGAGCGGGGCGCTCATCACGCGCGACATCAATTTGCGTGAGGTCTGCACGGTGCCCTTGGCCCAACGGAACTGCTGCGCGCGGAAGGCGCTCACGTCCTCCGGGAGCTCCGCCGGCGAGACGACGTCCTCGCGGTAGATGAACTTCCAGCCCGCCATTTGCGCGCGATAGGAGAGATCGAGATCCTCCGTCAGCGTGTCGTGCTGCCAGCCGCCCGCAGATGCGATGGCGTCCTTGCGCCACATCCCGCCAGTGCCAGAGAAGTTGAAGAGCCAACCCGCGGCGGCGCGCGCGCGGTTCTCGACCAGGTGGTGGCCGTCCAACATGAGCGCTTGCACGCGCGTGAGCAGCGAGAACTCGCGGTTCATGTGACCCCAGCGCGCCTGCACCATGCCGACCTTCGGGTCTGCGAAGTGCGGGACGAGCGCGCGCAGGAACTCAGGCTGCGGCATGAAGTCCGCGTCGAAGATCGCGACGAAGTCCCCCTTGGCGACCTTGAGGCCGTTGTCCAGCGCGCCTGCCTTGTAGCCCGTGCGATCAGTGCGGTGGATGTAGACGATGTCGAGATCTCGAGTGGCTTCTTGGTCGCGCAGCTGCGCAATTCGCGCCCGTACGAGCGAGCCGGTCTCGTCCGTGGAGTCGTCGAGCACCTGAATTTCGAGCTTGTCGTGCGGGTAGTCCGCCTTGGCGATCTGATCGACCAAGCGCACCGCGACAGTGGCCTCGTTGAAGAACGGCAGTTGAATCGTGACGTAGGGAGTCTCGCTCGCTGGCGCGTCGTGCGCGAGCGGAGGAGCGCCCTTCTTCACGGACTCGAGCTTCTTGCGGTAGCGCAGGCACGTGATCACGAGGTGCGAGCGGTGCAGTCCGTAGCTCGCGAGGAGCAACAAGACCGCGAAGTAGGCGACGCAAAGAACCGTCTGCATGGCCGCGGAGATAAGCACCCACGATCGCAGCGAATGTCATCGACTTGTAATTCGTTGTCGGTTTACGTCCATCCGCGCAGCACGAACGCGGCTAAAATAAGGCACGCGCTTACTGCCAGGCCGCCAATAGCGCGCACCAGTTCGACGGCCAGCCTGCGGTCGACGTGCAACAACCCTTCGTGCCCGGGACTCCAGATGGAGCTTTGAGGCACACCAGGAGATCGTTGAAGTTAGCCCCCAACGCTGTCTCGCAGCCTTCGGTGTAACAGGAGTGCTCGGCGGTATACCCGGCGCCCGAGATGCCCCAGCCCGACTCGGAGTTCGGAGAGGCGTTCACGAGCGTCCCGAGGATGGTGCCGTTGTAGACGACAGAGCCCGAATGCAGATTGGAGTCGAGGTCGATGTTCTCGGCGAGGAAGATGACCTTGCCCAATGCCGGACCCGCGCTGATTTTGTAGGACACGAACGTGCCGCCTGGCCAGCCGGTGTCAGTCCGGTTCTTGTAGACGTCGATCGTGCCGGGTCCCATGGCATAGATGGGTCCTGCACCGCCATAGTCGACACCCTGATCAATGCGCTCCGGAGCGAGGCTCGTGACCGCGCGATAGGGATTGCAGTAGCGCATGTTCGGAGTGGCTGGGACGCATCCGTGAGCATCGGAGGTTCCGCAAACTGTGACAGCGCCGTTCGGATCGTCGGCGAGCTTTGGTGTCGTCGCCGTGCCACCTGCCGAGATTGTGGTCGAGATCGTCTTGGTTCCATTCGCTAGTGTCACATCTGCGTTGTTCGCGCTGGAGTTCGCGGCGACGACATAGCTCTCGCCGCATGTCGAGCAGATGGAGATGGCGATCCCAGTCTTGGGGATCACACCGGTCCATTCTTGACGGTCCCCTGAGAGGCAAGCGGGCGGTGGTAGTTTTGGCCTGTCGCCCGAGTCCGCCATGGCGTCCTGCGGATCGAAAACGGATCCGCTGTCCGTCGATGCATCCGAAGTCGGGTCTTGTTGTGGCGCAGTCGAATCTGCAGATGAGCAGGCGAGCGCGACCGCTGAAACGAAACTCGCGACGTACTGCGAACGGCTCATGGACCAACTCAGTTCAGCAACAGCCATGCCGCCATCGTATCTCACAAGAAGGCACCAAGCGCGCTGTTCCCGGCTCGCCAACGGCCGCGAACCCCCGGCTCATTCGCGAGTCACCGCGAGCCAAGGCGATCGCTAATCGTGCTTGGTTCTGCGGCCGACGTCATAGTTGAACATCGCGACGAGGCCGAACGTGAAGAGGTAGTGCGCGTCTCCACCCGCAGAGCCTGCAGCGAAATCCACGCGCGGCAAGAACAGGCGGACATTGTCTCCGACCTTGAAGTGCAGGCCCAACCCGACGAGCACGTCCGCTCCGCCGCGTGTGCCCGAGGTGCCGTTGGTGTCCGCGATGGAGATGTTGCGAAAGCCGACTCCGAGGTCGCCGAACAATCCGAAGCCGTCGGGGTTCGTGAGCCAACCGCCGCGCACGCCAAGCAGCCACGCGGAGACGCTCTTCGGAGATTGCTTGCCGCCGCTGAAGAGCGTGAGATCGAGGAGCGCCGTCGCATAGACGTGCCTGAGAAAGCGGGCGCCAACCTCCAAGCCGAATGTGCCTGCGGTCGGACCTGCCGCCTCACCCACGCTGCCCACGAGCAAGCTGAAGCCGCCGCCGAGGCCGCCCATGATGCTCAGATCGAGCGGCGCGCTCTTCGGACGTGTGGCCGCTGGGTCCGAAGGAGGCAGCTCGTTGGCCGCGACGATGTCATCGGCGTGAGCCAAAGCAGAATAGAGAATGCCAGAACCGAGGACGAGCGCGCACGCCAAGGATCGCATCGGCGCGAGAGCCTATCGCGTGATTCAGAAGCCGGGGCCGAGATCGTGCGAAGTGCTGGTCGCAGTGGCCGTCGGGTGCGCGGTGACGAGTGGCGCCGTGTTCGTAGGCGGAGCGGTCACTGTCGGGGCAGCGCTCGCAGACGCGCTCGCGGTGGGCTTCTGTCGCGTGTTGTTGCCTGGGCGCTGGACTTGGGTGGTGATGGTCGGCGCGGTCGCGCCCACCGCACTGGTTGCCAGCGGCTGCAACGGCGGAGGATCTGCGGTCACACTGGGCGCTGCCGTCTTCAACACGACCTCGGTCGGTTGCGCGGTGGCGGTCGTGCCTTGCGCGTTGTTGTCGTGACTCGCGAGCTTCATCACGCCGAACACACCAAGGCCGATGCCGAGTACTGCGGCGCCGATCGCGGCGAAGATCACGCCCTTCGAGCCCGACTTTGGCGGCATCGTGGAAGAGACGAATGGTGGCGACGTCGCGTTGAAGTTCGGCTGCGGAGTCCCGTACTGTTGCGATGACTGCGCCGTGTTGATGTGCGGCTGCTGCTGCGAGTTCACCGAGCCGTACCCCGGTTGAGGCGCCTGAGCGTAGGCCTGTTGAGAAGCAGGCGTGGGCATCGAGCTCATCGGACCGCGGCGCACGCTCACTCCGCACGCATAGGCGAGCGAGTCTGCAAGCTCAGTCGCTGTCGCGTAGCGCTGAGTCGGCTCACGATCGAGAGCGCGCGCGAACCAAGCGTCGAACGCGAGCGGCAGACCCTGCAGCGCGTGCGAGGGTATCGGGACCGGTGCGGTGCAGATCTTCACCAGCAAGTCTCCGAGCGACTCGCCGTCGAACGGCAGCTTACCGACGATGCATTTGTAGACGATGACGCCCATGCTCCACAGATCGGTGCGATGATCGATCGTGCGTAGTCCGCGCGCCTGCTCCGGCGACATGTAATAAGGAGTGCCGAGGACAGCGCCGGTCTTGGTCTGGCTCCCCGAGATGGACTGATCGCTCGGGTCCTTCATCTTCGCGATGCCGAAGTCGAGCACCTTGGCGACCTCGTCGTCGTCCTCGTGGACGATGAAGATGTTCTCTGGCTTCAAGTCGCGGTGAACGATGCCCGCGTCATGCGCGCGCTGCAGCGCACGGCAGACCTGCTGCACGATGCGCGCAGTGTCCTGCGGAGAGAGGCGACCGCAGCGTTCGATGCGCTTGTCCAGCGGCTCACCGTTCAAGAACTCCATCACGATGTACGGCTTGCCGTCTTGCGTGGTGCCGATGTCGTGGATCTTGATCGCGTGCTTGCTGTCGATGCGCGTCGCCGCGAGCGCCTCGTTCTTGAAGCGCTTGAGCGCCTCTTCGTTCTTGGCGTACTCCGTCTCGATGAACTTGATCGCGACGCGCGTGCCCAGCTCGTTGTGACGACCTTCCCACACCGACCCCATGCCGCCGCGACCGATCAGCTTGATCAGCTCGTACTTGCCGGCGACCGGACCTTGAGACGGAGGGATTTCAGTGTCGGGCATTGGGCAAGGCTCTAAAGGACAGTCAAGCGTAGCCTGGAGGACCCAGGCGAGTCCAGCGACCGAGCGCAAGACGTCCCTTACGGTTGTGGGCCTGACGGTTGTGGGCAGCGCGCTCCTGCCATAAGCACTCGCCATGGCGCACGACCACGCTCTAGGGCCAACTCGCGCAGAGCTTCCGCCGCCGGGCGCCGAGAACGTCCTCTACCTGATCGATCTGTCGGGGTATGTGTTCCGCGCCTATCACGCGCTGCCGCCGCTCTCGAACACCAAGGGCGAGCCGACCCACGCGATCATCGGGACGGTCAACATGGTGCAGAAGGTCGTCAACGAGCGGCGACCGTCGCTCTTGGCGGTGGCGATGGACTCGCGCGGAGTGCCTGGTTTCAGGCGCGAGATCGATCCCCGCTACAAAGCAACGCGCCCTCCTGCTCCGCCCGATCTCGATCAGCAGATGAAGCGCTGCGAGCAGATCGTCCGTGCGTACAACATCCCCGTCTACCAAGAGCAGGGCCTCGAGGCGGACGATCTCATCGCGTCGGTGGTCGCGCGCGCCGCGCACGAGGGGCTCCGCGTCGTCATCGTCAGCATGGACAAGGACATGCTGCAACTCGTTCACGACGACGACTCGCAGATCGTCATGTGGAACTCGATGCACGACAAAGTG
>JANYHY010000806.1 GCA_025362165.1 Myxococcales bacterium
CGAAGCGCGCGACCGCCTCCTTGTTGCCCATCACGCGCGGCAGCATGAACTTGAGCGCGACCATCTGCCTGAGCTGCAGGTGCGTCGCCGAGACGACCATCCCCATGCCGCCTTCTCCGAGCACTCGCTCGATACGGTACTTGCCGGCGAGGACGTCGCCCGACTTCGGCGGCGGGGAGATCTTCGGCGGACCCGCGGGTTCTTGCGAGGTCGAGGAGTCGAACTTGGTGGCGTCGTCGCTCATCCGAGCACTGATGTTAGCACCGGTAGACGTACACGCGCTCCGCTGGTACAAACGCGCGCATGGCGAAGTCACAAGCTCAGTCGGCCCCCGAGTGGTCGCCCATGAAGCTGGTCGCGACCGGGGTGATGACTTTGATCGTCGCGTTGTCGATCATCATCTACTTGGGCTCGCGCCTCGGTGGCTGCATGTACCTCGACGGCTCGCACGGCTCCGGCGCCTACGACAAACGGCCCTGAAACACGCCGCCTTCAGCAGACGCGCTACTGATAGGATGTCGGTGTGAGACTCGCCGCGCTCGTTGGATTGGTGGTGCTCGCATCGACTCGCGCAGCCTCGGCGCAAACGGATCCCGTCGCGGCCGAGGCGCTCTTCGACGACGCCCGACGACTGATGAGTCAAGGCAAGACCGCCGAGGCTTGCGGGAAGTTCGCCGAGAGTCAGCGGCTCGATCCAGGTCTGGGGACGCTCTTGAATCTGGGCGAGTGCTACGACAAGAGCGGCCAGACCGCGCGGGCGTGGGAGACCTTTCGCGAGGCCGAAGCGCTCGCAGGACGAGCGCACGAGACGGCACGCGCGACCTATGCGCACAAGCGCGCTGGAGAGCTCGAGCAGAGAGTCGCGAGGATCTCGATCGTGGTGCCGAGCGAAGTTCGCGTCGCGGGTCTTCAAGTACTGCGTGATGGCGCGTTCTTGACGGAGCCGCTGTGGGGCGTGTCGGTGCCGATCGATCCTGGAACGCACAGCCTGGAAGCGCGCGCGCCTGGATATGTGACTTGGAAGACGTCGTTCGAGGCGAACGGAAAGAGCGCGCAGACGGTCACGGTGCCTGCGCTCGAGAGGAACCCGGCGGTGGACCTGCCTCCTCAGCAGCAGACACCTATCGTCACGCCCACGGCGACTCCTGTGTCACCGATCCCGCCGACGAGCACGAACGCAGCCATGACGCCCGCGGCGCCAGACACTCCACCGAGCGCAGGATCCGGCCAGAAAACAGTCGGAATCATCGTCAGTGTGATCGGCGTGGTGTCGCTCGGGACCGGCGCGGTCTTCGGCGGGCTCGCGGTCAGCAAGGACAGCGGCGCGCGCTCCGCAGGTTGTGATCCTACGACATGCCCAGACGCGAGCTCGCTCGCCGCCTCCAATGACGCTCAAGCATTCGCGCGCGTGAGCACGTGGTCGTTCATCCTTGGGGGCGTGATGCTCGCCGGTGGAGTCGCGCTCTTGCTCACTGCGCCGAAGCCTGCCCGCGCGAACATCGCGTGGCCCGCAAACGCGCTTCGAGGCTCATTTTGAGGGCGCGAGCGATCGTCGTCGCGATCGCGAGCGTCACGATCGCTTGCAGCGCGATCTTGGGCTTGCAGGATCGCACGCTCCGCGACGGGGGCGCGGTGGACGCTGGCCCGGGCGACGTTGTCTCGGAGGTCGCGCAGTCGTGCAACGACGCCGGCTTCTGCGCATGCCACCCGCACGACTTCTGCGACGACTTCGACTCCTACTCGACGACAACGGACATGGCGAAGAAGTGGTCGAGCATGCAGTACAGCTCTCCGACGCTGAGCGTCGGTGGGTTGGTCTCGTTCGACGGTCTCACCACAGTCCCGCCTTCACCGCCGAACGCGCTGCTCACGCAGACCGGCATCCCGAACACTTTTAGCACCAAGCTCGCCGCCGCGGTCGCGATCACTCAGCTGGACGGCAAGAAGACGCACACCAAGCCCATCATCGGGCTCGCGCTGGAGGTCTTGCTCCGCGCGGACATCATCGACCCAGACGGCAGCGCTCCGATCCTCGACTCGGGCAACTTCGTGCTCGACGCGATCATCGCGATCGCGCACCCGGTCTCGAAGGACGGCGTCGGGATCGCGGTGTCGGAGAACGGCGCGTACATCGGCTATGGGCTCGACCTTCTGAACCCGAATGGATCGATCGGTCAGGGCGCGCAGTTCTTGAACTACAAACCGGTGCAGCCGATCGTCATCTTCCAACACTTGCGCGTCATCGTCGCGCAGCGCAAGAGCGCCGCGTTGAACGGCGTGACGTGCAAGCAAGGGCCTGTGCTCACGACCGGAGACGCTGGCGCTCCGGACGCTGCGGGCCCGCCGCAAGACGAGACCATGGTGGTCGCAGTGTTCCCACCGTTGACGAACACGGCGACATGCGAGGTGTTGAGCTCCGACCTCGCGTTCAGCGATTGGATCAGCAACCCGTACATCATCGTCGGCTCGGCACAGTCGGGCTACGGCAAAGTCCAGCTCGCGTATGACAACCTCACCGTGGATTTTCTCACGGAGTAGGCAAGATCAAGGTGGAATCGCCGAACTCGTGGCCTAGGTAGCCCCGCGTGGCGGCGTCATTCCAAGCGCGATCGAGCAACACGATCGGGCTTTCCATCGCCTGCAGCGCCTT
>JANYHY010000841.1 GCA_025362165.1 Myxococcales bacterium
GGCGACCAATCGCGTCGACGCACGTGAGAGACTCGAGCGCGCCCGCCGCCCCGAGCGTGTGCCCGATCTGAGCCTTGAAGGGGTGCACGACGACGTCATGAGCGTCCAGCGCATTGGCCAGCGCCGCGGTGATCGCGAGCGACTCGGCGGCGTCGTTGAAGGGTGTCGCGGTGCCGTGCGCGCTGACGAGATCGATCTTCGGATGCGCGGCGTCGACCAACGCCGCTCGTGCAGCGCGCGCGAGCCCCTCGCCCTTGCGATCTGGGGCGGTGATGTGAACCGCGTCTCCCGACGCACCGAAGCCGGTGACGAACGCGAGCGGGCGTTGGACCGCGAAGTCGCTCATCAGAGCGATCACCGCAGCGCCTTCCCCGAGCGCCATGCCGTCGCGCTCTTTGGCGAACGGACGCGACGGCAAGCGTGAGGTCGTCGCGCGCAGCGCCTCGAAGCCGGACGCGACGAACACGTTGAGCGCGTCGAAGCCTCCGACCAGCGAGATGTCACACGCACCACGCTCGATCCAACGCATCCCGAGGCCAATCGCGATCGTCGATGCAGCGCACGCGGTGAGCAAGAGTGTGTAGGGAGAGAACGTGACCTCGTGAGCGGCCACCACGTCTGACATGGGCGAAAAATAGGCTGAGCGTCGCGCTTGCTCGGGAGACACCTGCTCGTGATTTGCGATCGCGCGGAACAACTTCTCGGCCTCCCGCATGCCGCCGCTCGAGGTGCCGAGCGCGAGTCCGACGCGCAGCTTCCTCCATTCAGGCGCGACCTCGTCGAGCATGATTGCGCACTCGCTCATCGCGTGCGCGAGCAGCTGTGTGGCGCGATCGCCGTCGCCGTCCAGACCGCTGACGCGCGCGCAGAACGGACGCGTGAGGCCAGCCTGTTCGAGCTCCGCGTCGACGACCGTCGCCACGCGCGCGCGTTCGCCGACCGCACCGGCGCTGGCTGCGTTGGCGCCGCGACCGAGCCCGGAGAGCGCCCCGAACGCGACCACCGCGGCGCTCACAGAGAGAGCCCGGCGACGTCGGGATCTAGGAAGGCGGCCGGATCCGCCGGGTCCGGCGACAGCGACTCGACGAGCACCTCGACCTCCAGCCCCGTCGACATCGCGCGGTACCGAACGCGCTCGCCGATCGGCGGGTGCGCGCCGCGATCGATCACTTCGAGCCACTCCACCGATTGACCCTCTCGCCTCGTCACGCGGAGCGGAGCGACGCCCGGCGCGAGCACGCCTTGGATCCGCAGCACAGCAGCACGATCGCGGAGCACGAGATCGTCATGCGCGATGGTCAACAACTCTCCCTCGTAAGGGCGCAAGAACCAGCTGCGAAAGAAGCCTATTGGAAGCTCCGGGGGAGACTCTGACCCGCCTCTCCGCATGATGTTCGCGGCAGCGATCGCGAACCGCCAATGATCATCGCTGGCCCAAACGTCGAGCGCCGTCGTACCCGCCGGCCCGAGCAAGATCATGCGGAGCGCGTTGTGAGGATCGACCGCGATCGCGCCGCGCCCGGTGAACACCTTGCCGGTTCGCGGCTCCTTGAATGCGACGCGGATGCGCTCCACGTAGGAGGCGCGCGGTGTCCTGGCGCGGACCTTCGCGAGCGCGGCGCGCGCGTGGTCCCAATCCGATTGAGACACGGGTGCCTCAGCTGGGCGCGACGAGCACCCGAAGAGCGACGCGATCACCACGAGCGCTCTGAGCGACTTCATCGGGCGCCTTTGACGAGATGCAAGTAGTAGCGAGATGGGGCGGCGCCGGGACCAGGCCGTTGGCCGACGATCATCGCCTCGTCGATCTCTCCGTTCGCGATCATGCCGACCGCAGCCACGACTGCGATCGCGCCTGAAGCGTCCGAGTCACCTGCGCCCGTCGAGATACTTGCAGATCGCACGTTGTTCCACGTACCCGTCAGTTCGCACAACGCCGCGCTGCGCGAGACGATCCGTGCGCGCGCCTTGTCAGCAGGAGCCGAGATTTGCGCCGGATCGTGGACGAGCGAAGCAACAACGCAGAGCACACGCGCGCCTCGCTCGGTGGCAGAGTCTGCGGACTCGAGCGCGATCGCCGCGCTGCCTTCTGCACGCTCTCCGGCTTCAGTGCCGTCCGCGAAGAGCGGGACGAACACGTCATCGATGAGGTCCGCTCCGACTGGGCACGCGCCCGCGACGAGAGAGGTCGCCTCGCCCGCCGTGATCGCTTCGATGGCCGTGGCGATCGCGCTCTCACCGCTCGCTTGCAGCTCTGCGGTGGCCATGGGTGGCCCCAACATGCCGAGGTAGATCGACGCGTGGCCGATGGGAGAGCTCGGCACGAGGTTCGGGAAATCGGCCGGGCTCGCGAGGCGTGGTCCCTTCTCGACGATGCGCCGCATGAACGCGCCGCAGTCATCGACCGCGCTGAATCCGCTGCCCATGATGATGCCGAAGCTCGAGGGGGGCGCGTTCGCTTCGGTGAGCGCCGCCTGAGTCACGATCGTCGCGAGCCTGCCTGCGCGATCGAGCCTTCGCGCGCGTGCTGGATCGAGCGTGGTAGAGACGTCTGTGATGCGTCCCCCGCTCGCCTCGCCGTGCGCGAGCGACGGAGCTTGCCGCGATGTCATGAGACCGCGCGGACCGATCGCCGCCCCGCCGGTCACGACGACGCGTGCGCGCCCTCTCGCAGGCGAGTCCGCGACCAGCTCCGGTTGCGTCAACACGACCGCGCCATCCATCCCGCCAAAGCCGAACGAGCTCGAGACGACCGCACGCACGCGTGCCACATGCTTGGAGGTAAACAGGTGCTGCAGTTTCGCGCACTCCGGATCGACCTCGGCGAGACCCGCGGTGGGCGGCAAGTCACCAGATCGCAACGCGAGGGCTGAAATTACGGCCTCGATCGCGCCGGCCGCTCCGAGCGTGTGACCGAGCTGCGCCTTGCTGCTCGACACGGGGACGCGAGAGAGCTCCGAGCCCAACGCGAACGCGAGCGCCTT
>JANYHY010000842.1 GCA_025362165.1 Myxococcales bacterium
GCCGCGCCTGCTTGACCGTAGCGATCCTTGCTGCCTTTCTTCATCGCACCCAGCGAGCCCATGCCTCGGTACACCTTGTAGGAGCGACCTTGGTACAAGACGAGGTCTCCAGGCGACTCGTCCGTTCCCGCGAAGAGAGAGCCGATCATGATCGTGCTGGCACCTGCGGCGATCGCCTTCACGAGGTCGCCCGAGAACTTCACGCCGCCGTCGGCGATGATCGGGACGTCGTGATCGTCGGCGACGCGCGCGCAGTCCGCGATCGCCGTGATTTGTGGGACGCCGACGCCTGCGACGACGCGCGTCGTGCAGATGCTCCCAGGTCCGATGCCGACCTTCACTCCGTCCACGCCGACGTCGATCAACGCCTTCGTCGCGTCTGCAGTGGCCACGTTTCCTGCGACGATGTCGATGTTCGGATACGCCTTCTTCGTCGCGCGCACGGCGTCGATCACGCCCTTCGAGTGTCCGTGCGCGGTGTCGATGACGATGACGTCGACGCCCGCCGCGACGAGCGCCTCCGCGCGCGCCTCACGATCGGGGCCTGGACCGATCGCAGCACCGACGCGCAAGCGGCCCTTTCCATCTTTGATCGCGCTCGGGTTGCGATCCGCCTGCAGGATGTCCTTGATCGTGATGAGACCGACGAGCCTGCCGCCATCGACGACGAGCAGCTTCTCGATGCGGTGTTGGTGGAGCAGCTGCTTGGCTTCTTCTGCCGGAACACCTGGTCGAACCGTGACGAGCTCCTTGGTCATCAGCACGCTCACGGGCTGATCGAGGTTCCTCTCGAAGCGGATGTCGCGCGCGGTGAGGATGCCGACGGGCTTGTCTCCCTCTGTGACGGGCACACCGCTGATGTCGTGCTTGCGCATGATGGCGAGCGCCTCACGAAGCGACTGCGAAGGACGAACCGTGACGGGCGCGAGCACCATCCCGGACTCTGCTCGCTTCACTTTCTCGACCTCGCGCGCCTGCGCCTCGAGCGGCAAGTTCTTGTGCACGATGCCGATGCCTCCCTCGCGCGCCATGGTGATCGCCGTGCGCGCTTCGGTCACCGAATCCATCGCCGCGCTGCACAGCGGGATGTTCAGCTCTAGGTTTCGAGAGAGGCGAGAGCGAACATCCACGTCCTTCGGGAGCACTTCGCTGTACGCGGGCTCGAGCAGGACGTCATCGAACGTCAAACACTCGCGAAGCCCAAGAGAGAGATTGTCGTGAGCCATGGTTCTATCTAGCAAAAAAAGAGCGGCTCGGGATCGGTTAGGATGAGGCGATGCGAACCACGCTAGTGTTCTGCGTCGCGGCGCTCGTTCATCTGGAGGGCTGCGCGGACAACAAAGGCTCGACACCTGACGCGCAGCCACCTCCGCAGCAGAAGGGCGACCTGGGCAACGCGACGTTCACGTATCAGTGCGGTCCAGACAGCGACCCGCAGTGCAACGCGGACAGCGAGCTCGCGCCGATCGGCAAGGGCTCGCAGTTCCCCACGCTCGCGCTGGGGAGCACGTTCTTGCTGCAAGCGCAGCGCGCGGGCGAGGCGGGGACAGGCGCGCTCACGGTGACGCCGGTGTCGACCGGCTTCCTCGACGCTGACGCGTCCGGCAAGCTCATGATCGCCAAGCGCGCGGGCGTCGTCACGGTGCTGGCGACGAGCGGCACCGACACGATCGATCTCACGACCGTCGTCGTCACGGCGCCCGATCACGTGAAGCTCCTCCAAGGGAGCCCCACCAACAGCTTCAAGAACGGGAGCGTGGTCGTGGGACCCGGCGGCGTCACCGCTCAGGCAAACGTGCAAGTTACATTCAAGTTCCGCGCGTTCGCGGTGGACAAGAGCGACGGCGTGCTGGCGGGAGCGCTGCCCTGCAACTGGACCACCTCCGACGCGACGATCGCCAACATCACCACGCCTGCCAACGCGAACATCGTGAGCGTGGTGAGCGGCAAAGCGGGCACCGCTACGATCACCAACACGATCGGCGGACTCCCTCCGTCGACGATCACGATCAAGGTCAACTGATGCGAACCACCGTGTTCTTGCCTGTTTCAGCGCTCATGATGTCGCTAGCGGGCTGCGGTCCGGATCCGCCGCCTTCGCTCGATCGTGTGCGGATGGACGTGGGCTCGAATGGTCCGCTCTCTGGGCTCGTCACGTTCAAGACGAGCATCCTAGACTCGGACGCGACGTTCATCGGCCTCGCCGAGCAAGGTCTCACGACACCGGAGGGCGTCGGCTTCGTGTTGACGCTGGAGCCTCAGACGAACGGCTCGCCGAAGTCGACGCGCTTCACGGACATCAACACGGCAGTGACCGCGACCGTCTCCAACGCCGACGTGATCACGTTCACGCGACCGACGAACGTCACCGATCAGCGCGTCTTCGTGCTGACCGCCAAGAAGCCGGGGACCTCGATGATCGACGTCACTTGCGCGACGTACTCGGGCAAGATCTCGATCCCGATCACGGTCGTCGCGCAGAAGTGAGCGTGTGGCTGGTAGACTTCGCACCCATGAAGAGCACTGGAGTCGTGGTCGCGCTGCTGGCACTTGCCGCATGTGGTGGCGACGATAGTGTGTCGACCAACGACGCATCGACCGAGGGCGGACCGGAGGCTTCTGGCGATGGATCGGGAGAAGGATCCGCCGACGCGGCACCGTCCTGCGGGGCCAACGCCTGGCTCACTTACGGTCACGACTCCCGGCGAACGTTCACGAGCGACGCGTGCATCAAGGGCAACCTGAAGAAGAAATGGTCCTATACGCCGGCGGCGCCCATGGGCCGAACGTCGAAGGCATTCAACCGCGCGATCGCCCAGAGCGACGCCGTCTTCTTGCAGTGGGCCGCGAGCGATGATCCGTACACCGGAACGACCGCTGCGGATCGCGTGAGCATCGACGGCATGCGCGTGTGGACGTTCGACAGCGGCTCGGACTCCAACCTCAAGTTCTGGCCGACGTTCGCGTTCGGGTCTCTCTTCTTGGACGACGACGGCATCTACGTCCTCGATGGAGCAACAGGCAAGAAGACGGCGACCACCGGCGTGGACCGATGGGGCCAGATCGCGTTCGACGACACGCGGCTCTATGCGTCCAACTGCCTCAAGCTCGACGGCCCCGGTCTCGAGGTGTGGGCGTTCGGCACCGACACCAAGCCTATCTGGCAGAAGAACACTTATGCGAAGTGCGGCGAGCAAGAGGGAGAGATCGCAGGAGGGACAGCGCTCGATGGCGGCGTGTTGTTCACCACGGCGAGCTACGTCTTCGAAGCCAAGCCGCCGCCGCTGGTCTCGGGCGTCTATGCGCTCGATGCGGTGACCGGCGCCCAGAAGTGGTTCAAGCCGTACACGCCCACGAGCTCCATCAGCGTGGGCGACGGCAAGGTCTACTTCGTCGATTCGTCCGTTACGCTCTTTGCGCTCTCGGAGACTGACGGCAGCGTCGCTTGGAGTCAGCCGGTAATGGGTGCGGCGAACCAGGCGCCGGTGCTCATCGACGGTCAGGTGGTGATCATGGCGCAGGGCAGCCTGGTGTCGTTCTCGACCGCTGGAAAGGCCGGCTGGAAGACGATGGTTCCGTCGCCGTCGTTCGTGTTTGCGACGAGTGCACTCGGCAACGCTTGCTCGGGCGGGCAATACCCCAACCAAGAGACGATGATCGCCGGCGCAGGTGGCAGTCA
>JANYHY010000848.1 GCA_025362165.1 Myxococcales bacterium
AGACCGAGCGCGCGGTTGGAGCTCGAATGATTCAGTACGCCAATCAGCTCGCGAGCGAGGCCTACAAGCAGACAGGCACGATGCCTGCGGACGCCGACGGCTTCAAGTACCCCATCTACGACTTGACGAATCCGAAGGATGCTCTGAAGGCGAACATCCTGACTGGCTACGTGTCGAACCTTGACGTCGCACGCGATCTCGCGAAGCAATTCGGCACTTTCTCACCTGCCCCCAAAGACCACTGAACTGACAGAACCCTCGAACGCCCTGGCTCCACACGGAGTCGGGGCGTTCGTGTTTTGTGGCCAAGTCCAGACGGTGGACGTTGGAGCGATCACTCAGCGCGGAGGTACGAGGCCTTCAGCAGCTTGAGGACGATGCGCACCGTCTCGAGATCCGTCGCGAGGCTCTTGTTGAGGACAGTCTCCATGTGACCGTAGTTGTGCGCGAGCTGCAGCACGTCGAGCTCCTCTGCCTTGAGGTCGCGCAGCGGCGGGATCAGCGGAGACACCATCGCGAGGCGGGCGTTGAGATCAGGGAGCTCCGCGCGGATCTGCTCGAACTCGTCGAGCTGCCGCAGGCCCTCCATCAGCACCTCTTGCACGGTGACGTCGATGTCGTTCGCGTGCGTGCGCTCATCGGGCGGATCGAGATCGAACAGTCCCTTTTGCCACGTGAGCATCCGGAACAAACTCTTGAGCGGCGGGACCTCTTCGATGTCGTTGATCTGCGCGTAGTAGATGTTTCCCTTGCGCAAGTAGATGCGACCGACGTCGTCTTCGGTGCGAATGACGAGCACGCCGTTCTTCTTCGAGGTGCCGAAGAGCTGCAACAAATCGGGCAGCGGGACCTCTTCGATCGCGCCGCTCATCGTGCGCGCCTGGCTCGTGCGTCGCTGAGCTGCGACGCTCTCGAGCTCGCGCTTGGCATCAGTGGTGGAGCTCTCGGGTGCGGCGCCGTCTGCGGCGATGACCTTCAGGATGCTCGTGCCGATGAGGACGCGGTCCCCCTCTTTGAGCTTCGCGCGCTTGATCTTCTCGCCGTTGACGAAGGTGCCGTTCGTGGAGCCGAGGTCCTCGATCCAGATCGCGTCTGTCTGCATCTGGATGCGCGCGTGCTTGCGGCTGACCATGTCCTCGACCAGGACCATGTCGAGATCGCTGGAGCGACCTACGATGATCTCCTTGCCAGGCACGACCGGGAACTCGCCGCCTTGGTATTTGCCGCTGATGAAACGAAGGACGTACGAGCGTCCTTTCGCCGGCGGTCCCTTGGCTGACGTGTCATTCATGTCTGAGAGTGCCCGCGCTGACTGCGCCTCGGATTTCAGGTCGGGTACAGAAACGGCCTCTGTAAGCCCAGACCGCGTGCGAGGTGGTGCCGCCAAACAGGAAAAGAGTAGCGACCGAAAGACGCGATGGTCAAGCTTAGGTCCTGTTTTATCGGACCCAGCCACGAAGCCGGAAAGTGGTAGTTTTGGGCACCGCATGCACCCGAGAGAGGTCAAACAAGCCTTGGGGGACGCCTTCGGGGCGCACCGGTCGCTCTCGCCCAAGGGCGCGCTCCCCCAGCCGGCGGAGCGCCTGGACAACGATTTTTCGCGGCTATTTCGCGGGGAGATGCTCCTGTCGGTCGAGACGTTGAACGTCGACGCCGCGAGCTTCCGGCAGATGGAAGACGACGCAACCAAGCACGGCGAGCCCGTCCACGCAGGAGTCGAAAAGCGGGTGTTGGCGACGGTCGCCGCGCGAGGCAAGCAACATAACCCCGTCACGGGCTCGGGCGGGATGCTCCTCGGGCGTGTGCTCCAGCTGACTTCGGGTCGGTCCGATCTGGGCGAGGTCGCGATCGGTGATCGCGTCGCGACGCTCGTGTCGTTGTCGCTCACGCCGCTGCGTGTGGATCGCGTCAAGGCTGTGCGTGCCCCGAGCGCGCAGCTCGACGTGGAGGGCGAGGCCGTGCTCTTCGCATCGTCTCCGTATGCGCGCATGCCAGACGACATGCCCGAGCGCCTCGCGCTCGCAGTGCTCGACGTCGCAGGAGCTGCACCGCAAGTCGCGAGGCTCGTCAAGCCAGGCGCGTGCGTCGTCGTGCTCGGCGCAGGCGGAAAGAGCGGCGTGCTGTGCGTAGCAGAAGCTCGACGTCGCGGAGGCCCGAGCGCTCTCATCGTGGGAGTCGAAGCGCACGCGCCCTATGCATCAGACCTCGAGTCGCTCGGCCTCTGCGACGCTGTCGTTCACGCGGACGCCCGCGATCCCATCGCCGTGCACGCAGCAGTCACGCGCGCGACGAAGGGTCGCGAGGCAGACGTCACGTTCTCTTGCGTGAACGTCGCCGGCGCCGAGATGAGCGCGATCATGTGCACGCGCGATCGCGGAACGGCCTATTTTTTCGCCATGTCGACGAGCTTCAC
>JANYHY010000478.1 GCA_025362165.1 Myxococcales bacterium
GCCTCGAGCGTGAGCAGGTAGTTGATCGTGGCGGGCACGAAGAACACGCGTTGCGGCCGGCCGAGCTCTGCGGTGCGCGCGAAGGCCTCCACACCCGTGCCTGCGAGGCCGAGCTTCAGCCGACGCTCGACACCACCCGAACGCGAGCGCGTGCCCCCCGGGAAGAACAGCGAGTGATAGCCGCGCTCGATGAGCACGCATGAGTACGCCTTGAGCACGTCCTTGTAGAGCGAGTGCCGTAAGCGCCGATCGACCCGATACGCGCCGAGGTTGTGCATGAAGAAAGACAGCACGCGGTTGCTGAACAGGTTCTTGCCTGTGTCATACGTCGCAGGCGGAAGACCCGCCCGCTCGAGGGCGAAGCCGAAGACGACGGAGTCGAGGTTCGACAGGTGCGTGGGCGTGAAGATCAGCGTCCCCTTCTGCGCGAGCCCGCGGATTTGCTCGGTAGGGCCTTGAACGATGATGCGATCGTCCAGCGCCTCCAAGCCGCTCATGCGGTGGATGTTGCGCAGCGCGTTCTTCGGTGAAAGCAACGTGCCGAGCACGGGAGCCATGGCCCGCGCGGCCAAGCGGTAGACACGAGGATCGAAGTTGCCCGCGACGTCCCACGCGTAGCGCTCTGCGAGCCGCTCAACCTCTTTGCGCATGTCGGCGACGCTCATCCGTCCGAGCGACCCCGCGAGCGTCCGCCACTCCTGGTACTCATGGTTCTTCTTGTGAGCGAGCCGTTTGGTCTCGAGGTAGGCCGCGTCGTTCAGCGTGAGCTGGCAGTCACCGACGGACTCGACCACTCGCCTCACGACGGCTCGGACGATGTCGGGCTTGGCCTCGTTGAAGCCAAAAATAGGCGCGGTCGGCATGCGTCGAGCATCGCCCGACGAGGCGGCCGACACAACCGTACAGTCCCGAAACCCGCCGCCCAGTCACTGCGTAAAGAAGTGCCATCTTCGTGCGACTGACGAGCGCGGTCGACCGTAGTATCTTTGGTAACGCCAGATGTTGTCCGAAGAAGACGCCGCGAATCTCCTGGCGCTCGTGCTTGCTCAACGACCCGAGCGGTTGCAAGGGGTCGCCATCGCCACGCAGCCAGAAGAGGTGCGTATGGCGGCTGCAGAGCTGACGACCGTGATCGCGACGTTGGCCCTAGTGGAGCCTGCGGCCGTCGCGTCGACCGAGCTGCGCGCGCGCGTTCTTCGCTCGCTCGCGGCCAGCAAGACGCGGCGAGAGGCGCTCGTCATCGTGGACATGATCAACGATCATCTCACGCCAGGGAGCGTGCTCGAGGTGGCTCGCGCCCGCGAGATCGTGCCGGCTCTGGCGACTCGAATCGAGGCGGCGCGCAAGAACCACACGCCGATCGTGTACGTGGTGGATCACCACGAGCCGGACGACTCTGACCTCGACGATTGGGGAGTTCACGCGGTCGCGGGCAGCGAGGGCGCGAAGGTGTGGCCTGCGCTCGCACCGCAGCCTGGCGATCACCTGGTGCAAAAGCCGTCCTACAGCGGGTTCTTCTCTTCCAGGCTCGAGGGTGTGTTGCGCGAGCTTCGTGTGGACACGCTCACGCTCACCGGCTGCTCCACTGAGCTGCAGCTCTTCGCGACCGCGACGGACGCCCTACAAAAAGGCTTCGCGGTGGAGGTCCCTGCGGACTTGCAAGCCGGACTCTCGGAGGGAGCAGAGCAGCACGCTCTCGCGGTCATGAACATGCTGATGCCGTACAAGCCAGCGAGAGAGGCGCTCCTCGCGAGCTACTGAGGCGGCGCGGCGAGGCCACCATCAGGCGACTGCGACGGGTCTGGGTTGTCCGGGACCATCGGCGGCTTCGAGTCGCCACAAGCAACGATGATCAAGAGAGCGACGACCAAGAGAGCGATGACGACTGCGAGACGCATGGCCCTCATTGTCGTAGAGGACCCACTCTTTGAACCACAAAAAAGTAACGGAGCACGCTCCTAAGAACGCACTCCGTTACTTCAAAGGGCCGGCGCAATCCTGCGCCGACACCGTTTCACTTCGCGGGGGCAGCCGACGAAGCGCCAGACGCCGCGGGAGCGGAGCTGTCCATAGGAGCAGCGCTCGACGTCGTCGTCGTGGTGGAGCTGGGATCCTTGGGGGCATCGCCGCCGCCGCAAGCGACACCAGCGAGAGCACCTGCAATTGCCAGAACCGTAAGAATCGCAACCTTCTTCATTTCACTCCTCCTCGGATGTACACGAACAACGAACGGCCGGGGTTTTAGCCCTTACCGTCCGCTTTGGTCAACGATTTCTCTCAAAGAGTCTTACAGCCCCCATTCGACTGCTCAGCTGACCTGCTCGCTTATGCGTGATCCGTGCGTCATCCATGCGGCTAATGGTACAAGTCGGGGCACAAGATGCCGACGCTCAAATGGTTCCCTCCCGAGGGTGGGCCGAAGACCTTTACGCTCTACAAGCCCGTCTCCACGGTGGGTCGGGCGCTCGGCAACGACGTGGCCATCCCGAGCTCGAAGATGTCGGAGACGCACGTCCAAGTCCTGTTCGACGGTCGCGACTTCAACCTCGAGGAGGTCGACAAGCACGGCGAGATCCTCATCAACGGCAAGAAGAAGCGGCGCGCGCGCCTCGTCCACGGTGATCGGCTCACGCTCGGCGACGCGGAGATCTCGTTCAGCGTGTTCGACGAGCCCTCTCGCCAACCACGAGCCCAACACGACTCGCCGGCCGCGCCCGCG
>JANYHY010000116.1 GCA_025362165.1 Myxococcales bacterium
TCGCCGTTCGTTCGCAAGGTCATGGTGGTCGCCCACGAGCTAGGGTTGGCCTCCAAGATCGAGACTGTGTTCTTGCGGCCCACGCCGCTCGAGACCGACGAGGCGCTCTCCAAGGAGAACCCGCTCTCGAAGATCCCCGCGCTCGTGCTGGACGACAAGACGTCGCTCTACGACTCAGCGGTGATCTGCGAGTACCTGGACTCGCTGCACGACGGCGAGAAGATCATCCCGCGAGCGACGAGCGCTCGGTGGACGGCGCTGCGGCAGCAAGCGCTCAGCGACGGCATCCTCGAAGCTGGGATTTTGGTTTTCTACGAACGCACGATGCGCCCGAAGGAGCTGCAATGGGAGTCCTGGCTCGTCGGGCAAACCCAGAAGGCGACGCAAGGACTCGACGCATTGGAGCGTGAAGCGGCGCACTTCCCAGACGGCATCCACCTCGGTCTCGTGTCCATCGCCGTGATGTTGGGATGGCTGGAGTTCCGCAAGCCGTTCGGCGACGTGCGCGCGGGTCGGCCTACGCTATTTGCCTGGTACGATCGATTCGCGCAACGCTCGTCGATGACCGCGACCGCGCCGCACAGTTGACGCATCAAGCATCTACTTGCAGTCGAACGTCTCGCACTCGGCGAAGAAGCCCACGTCGAACCCACCAGCATTGCCAGGCTTGACGAACTTGGGCGCCGTCGATCGGATCACGTTCGCGAGACAAACGTCGACCGGCGGAAACTTGTAGTCGCCCGCGGGTCCAATCTGTCCGAGTGATCCGTCTGCTTTGACTTCGACGTGCAGTGTCTGGGATTCGTGGCGCGGCGGAGTGTGGACGAACGGCGCATAGCACTGCGTGATCGCCGCGAGGTTCTGCATCGCCGCGCCTAACCCTTGCCAATCGCAGGTGCCGCAGTCGCTGAAGTTGCCGCCGGTGAACCTCCCGCTTTTGCCAGAGTAGACCTGCGATGCGTTCGTGGCGGTGGTCGCGCTCGGCACGACATCGAGTCGTGGAGCTGCAGTCGTGCTGCTCGGCGACGTCCCGTGTGCCTGCGTCGAGACGCGTCCGCCAGACGTGCCTACCGTGATCTTGATCGCGCCCCCGTCTGCATCGACGAGGCGAACGGCTCCAGCGTCGTCGAACAAGAGGACGGCACCTGCATCCACCGCAGACAGGAGCGCGAAATCGGCGGCGTCCGCGACCGGCTTGCTGCGAATGATCATGACGAGCGCCGCCGCGACGATCGCGATGATCGCGACCACACCCAACACCATCACGATCACTGCGGTCGCACACCCGCTCGATTTGGCGGGCGGCTGAGTGGGAGCTGCGACCGCTGGGCCTGTCCGCGTCTCCGGTGACATCGGCGGGGCCTCGACGCGCTCGGTAGGCGGCGGGGGATTGCTCCGCACTTGCACCGGCGTGTGCGGCGCAGGTGTGCCGACGATCGTCGCGGCCGTCGTGCTGACGTTCGTCGCGTCGAATGCGCTCGTCGGTTGAGAGGCGATGCCGAAGCGAGCAGCGTCCACCCATGGCGCGAGCGCAGCGCGCATCTCGGTTGCCGATTGAAAGCGCTGCGCTGGATCCTTGTTCATCGCACGCTCGACCAACGTGACGAACTGCGGCGGAATGTCAGCGCGCAGCTCTCTCACCGACTGCGCGGGCTGCGTGGCGATCGCGACGATCACAGCGGGCACGCTCGGACCGCGGAACGGCATCTGGCCGGTGAGCGCGTGGTACATGACGGCGCCAACGGCGTAGAGGTCCGCGCGCGCGTCGAGGGGCACGCCTCGCGTCTGCTCTGGAGACATGTACGCGGGCGTGCCGACCATCGCCCCGCTGTCGGTCAGCTTCGCAGCGTGCTCGTCGCTGACCTTCGCGACGCCGAAGTCGAGCAACTTCACGACGTCGCCCATTCCAGAGACCGACGTGAGGAAGATGTTGTCGGGCTTGATGTCTCGGTGAATGATCCCCGCCGCGTGCGCCGCAGCGAGCGCGTCGAGCACCTGCGACGCAATGAACGCTACGCGCGACATCGGTATGTGCCGCTCGCGCTCGATCGCGTCGCCCAACGATTGACCTGTCAAGTGTTCCATGACGAGGAACGGAACCTCGCCGGCCGGCCACTGAAAGTCGGTCACCGCGACGATGTTCGGGTGACCCAGCGCCGCAGCGGCGAGCGCCTCTCGACGAAAGCGCTCCACGTGCGCACGATCGCTGGAGAGGGCTGGATCAAGCACCTTTACGGCAACGCGACGTTTGAGATCCTCTTGCGTCGCTTC
>JANYHY010000117.1 GCA_025362165.1 Myxococcales bacterium
GACGACCGCAGCGCCGAGCGTTGGCTGCGCGCCCGACAGGACGCGCGACACAGCGAGCGAAAGCTTGGACTCGAGGTGTCGGACGCTCTCTGCCCCCCGTGACGGATCGAGGCGCGCGCGCGCAGAAGTGGACAAGTAGGCGATCGCCGCCAAAGACTCTTCGAACGTGACGATCAAGTCGGGCTGCGCGCCTCGAACTCCGCTCAACGAGCGCAGAGACGCGGACCCGCCGATCGCCGAGAGAGCCTGGTGCAAGCGCACGACCGCAGTGCGGAACGCCTCTGCGCGACTCGAAGGATCGAGCACCAGATCTTTGGACCACGTCGAGAGCGCGTCGAGCGGTGACGCTTGGTGATCGTCTTCATCTGCGGGCGATAGCGCGACGAGCCACTGGCTGGCACGCGAGAAAGCGTGGCGTAGATCCTCGTCCATCGATGCCTCCGCGAGGACGCTCAGCGCCGCAGGATCGACCACGCCGTGCATCGCAACGAGCAGCGCGTCGATCGGCTCGAGCACCTCACCGCGCACGAGGCCTTCGAGCGCACGCGCGAGCGCCGCAGTGTTCGCGCGGGAGAGAGCTGGCGGGACTCCACCACCGAAGCCGTCGAGGAGCATGGTGGTCGCGATGAGGAAGTGCTCTTGCGCCGCCGGATCTTCTCCGCGCGCGACGTCTCCATCCACGAGATGCAAGAGCGCGCGAAGCCTCCGCTGTCCGAGCGCGAGGTCGGAGTGCTCGTTGCGGTGCGACTCGCGCGCGACGATCCAACGTGCGAGCCTGGCCTTCAGCGTGACGAGCTCGCGCTCGTGTGCGACGACTTCCGTGGCTGAACCGAGCCGCAACAGATCGCCCAGCACATCGCGCTCCAACAAGCCGACGTCTGCGTCGCGCAGTGACGTCATCACGGCGCCCTTCGCGGCGCGCCCTGATTGGCCCTCTCGAGACTCTTCGTCACCGAGCGCCTCGAGCGTCTCGACGACTCCGCGCGCCCCGATGAACACTTCCTTCGCGGCGTCGTAGGCGGCCTTCGGTCCATGCGTAGCGAAGACGTCGAGCGCGCGCGCGACCTGAACGCGAAAGGGTTTGTCGCGCGCTGACTCCGCCCAGTCTGCGCTTCGACGCAGCTCGGGGGCGCTGTCGAGCTCCGCGGCGGCATCTTCGCTCGTTCGTCGGAGCGACGCGATCGAGTCTTCGAGCGACTCGCCACCGCCCACGTCTCCGACGAGCTCACCGAACGCTTCGATGACGTCCGCCCTGACGTTCGCGATGACCTCGCGGATGACGTCGTTCGCTGCGTCCGGCTCCGACTCTACCGCGCGCGCCATGCCCCACAACAGCGCGGCGGGCACGCCTCCGTCCTTCTCTCGTAGGCGCAAGATCGCGCGCGCCGTGCGAGTGCCGGACTCGGGGTCGACGGCGATCAATGCAGACGCGCTCGTCGCCGCGCGCCTCCACTCGGTGGGCGAGAGTTTGTCGCTCACGCTTTCGTTGATGGCTTTTTCGAACGCGGGCACCCACGGCGCCAACAACCCCCGCGCGACGGCGACATGCCTCCACACGAGCGACTCGCGATCGGCGAGCAGTCGATCGAACGCGCGCGCCACGGCGTCGGCTGCGAACGCACGCACGGCGAAGTCGTCGCCTTGCTGCGCGCGCCTCGCCGCCTCACGCGCGGCTCGCTCGAGCAAGCGCGAGGCCATCCTGCGATCCACGAGCGCGCCCGCGGACGGCAGAGCGATCCATTCTCGTGAGAGCTTTTGGCGAGAGACGAGCGCGAGCGCGAGCGGACCGTCAGGAACCGCGTGCACGATCGGGAGCTCCACGACGAGCGCGATGCGCGCGCGAACCGCGGGAGTGGCGAGCCCCTTTCCAGCGCCGAGCGCCATTCGCTTGGCCACGACGACGAAGGTCCGCGCGTCCGCGCTCAACAAAGCTCCAAGCACACGGCGCCCCAAATCGCGCTGTACGGGCCCGTTTGGGAGCGCAGCGGCGAGCTCGTACAGCGCAGCACCTGCGGCCTCGGGAGCGAGCCAGTCGAGCGAGTCGATCAGCTTGTCGTTGATCGCGGCGCGCACGCCTTCCGCCAGCGCGTCCGCCGAGAGCCCGTCCAGCAAGCTCGGCCCTTCGCCTGTGCCCGATTGCGCGAGCGCTGTCATCGCCTGCCGAAACACCACGCGGCGCTCCTCGGCGCTGTTCAGCTTCGCCAGCTCGACCAGACCTCCGGCATACAAACCGCGCTGGGCCATCGCACCGAAGATAGGCCGGATCGTCGTGGCGATCTATCAACCTCTCACTTCGTTCGGGCGTGCGAACCAGCCAGGGTTGGTGGTATGAGGCCCGCGTGATCATCCTCGACACCGTCACCAAGCGATTCGGCCCGAAGATCCTGTTCGAGAACGTCTCGATGCAGTTCGATCCAGGCAAGCGCTACGGGCTCGTCGGCGCGAATGGCGCGGGCAAGTCGACGCTCATCAAGATGCTCGGAGGCGCCGAGGACACCGACACCGGCAGCATCGACATGCCTGGAAACACGCGGCTCGGCGTCCTCAAGCAGAACCACTTCGAGTACGACAAGCAGCGCATCCTCGACGCCGTCATCATGGGCAACGTCCCCCTGTGGGAGGCGATGGCCGAGAAGGAGAAGCTCCTCGAGGGTGAAGTCACCGACGAGATCGGGATCCGCCTCGGTGAGCTCGAGGGGACCATCGCCGAAGAGAATGGCTACACCGCCGAGGGCGACGCGGCCGAGCTGCTCGTCGGTCTCGG
>JANYHY010000122.1 GCA_025362165.1 Myxococcales bacterium
CAGGCGCGCGCTTCAGCCTGTTGCCGCCGGACAACGCGACGGGCAACTTCACCAAGGTCGTGCAGCGCGTGCCCGTGCGCATCAAGCTGGTGGACGCGCCCGCGGACAAACCGCTACGTCCCGGCATGAGCGTGACCGCAGACGTCCATGTGAAGTGAGGTGGGCACCTATCGGGTCGGTGGGTTGTGGCTCGGCGACGCGCAGTACTTTTCCCTGCGCCGGCCGACACTAAAGGCCTGGGGGTCGTTTCACTATTTCTTGTGCGACATGGTCGGCCGTCCCAGGAAAAAGCACAGCGCGCTCGCCGGTCCTTGCGGCGGATAGGTGGCGGGGGTGAGAAGGGTGAGAGTTTTACTTGCCGACGGCGGCTAGCTTCTCTTCTACGAGCATGTCGGCGACCTTGTACGTGGGGGCGCCTCGCTTTTGGCTGCGCTCGTAGATCTCCATCATGGTGTCGTAGATTTTCAACGTCTTCTGCCGCGCGATCTCGGCGTCGTAGCCGATCACCTCTTGCGCGACGTTGACGAGACCACCCGCGTTGATCGCGTAGTCCGGCGCGTAGAGGATTCCGCGCGCGTGTAGATCGTCGCCGTGTCGCGGCTCGGCGAGTTGGTTGTTCGCGGCGCCCGCGACGATGCTCGTGCGCAGACTTCCGATGGTCTGATCGTTGAGACCTGCGCCAAGCGCGCACGGCGCGAAGACATCGCACTCCACCTCAGCGATCGTGTCGATCCCGCCAATTTTAGCCCCAAACTCGCGTTGTGCCCGCTCTGCCTTGAGTGGATCCATGTCCGCGACGGTCAGCTTGGCGCCCGCGGCGTGCAGCTCTCTACAGAGGTAGTAGCCGACGTGACCGACGCCCTGTACCGCGACGTGGATGCCCGAGAGCGATGCCTTGCCGAGCTTGAACTTCACCGCGGCCTCGATGCCGCGACGGACACCGAGCGCTGTGAAGGGCGAAGGATCACCCGACCCGCCGTGCGATGGATCGATGCCCGTGACGTTCTTGGTCACCGAGCGAATCACCTCCATGTCCTCGAGCCCGGTGCCGCTGTCCTCCGCCGTGACATAGTGACCGCGCAGGTCCTCCAAGAAGCGGCCGAACGCGCGGAAGAGCGCGACGCGATCGAACACCTCCTTGGGGCGAATGATGACGCTCTTACCGCCGCCATGCGCGAGACCCGCGAGCGCCGCCTTGTACGTCATGCCTCGCGCGAGCCTGAGCGCGTCGGTGACGGCGGCCTCTTCGGTGTCGTAATGGATGAAGCGACATCCGCCGAGCGCCGGGCCCAGCCGCGAATCGTGGATCGCGACGATCGCTCGAAGCCCCGTGGCCTTGTCGAGCTTGAAGTGAACTTCGCCGTAGTCGTAGCTCGCGAGCCTGCCGAACAGTTCCATGGAGCGAACGCTTACCGCACCAAACGCACGGGATCCACGGCGTAGAGCGCTGCGGTTCTACGGGTGACCGGGCGGCCGTCCCATGCCCGGTGGCATCTGCATACCGGGCGGCATCCCCATCATGCCGGGCGGCATTCCCATTCCCATTCCGTCGGGCGGACCCTCGGGCTTGTCTGCGCCGCCATCGAGCGGCTTCTGGAACTTGCTCACCTCGGCGGTCGCCCAGTCTGCGTTGCCGATGACGAACACGGTCGGGTCTGAATCGCGCAGCGCGTAGCGAGACGCGCCGTTGGCAACCTTGCCAACACGGAGCGTGTGCGTGCCGTCCTTGAGCGCGATCGTGACGGTCGCCTCTGGAGCGTCGAGACCGGTGTCGCTCACGGGCTTGCCGTCGCCGAAGTCCTCTGCGGTGAGGTTCTTCCAGGAGGCGAGCGCCGCAGTGAGCTTGCTCTCTTCGAAGCGCTCGATGGGCTTCTGCTCCTTCTTCTCCGGCTTGAACTTCGCCGTCCATTTGTCCCCCTTCGGGGACTTTCCAGGATCGTCGGACTTGCTGAAATCGAACGTGCCGTTCTTGTTCGCGATGATGACGCCGGTGATGTTCGCATCGTCGAACTTGAACATCTCCTTGTCGCGAAAATCGCTCGGCGTGCGCGCGTACATCCACCCGGAGTAGCCGCTCGCCGCGTAGACGTCCGTCTTGCCGGTGACCATCACCATGTTGCCGCGGCCGCCGCTCTTGCCGAACGTCGCGTCGAGCTTCTTGTCAGCGCCCTTGAACGTCACGAGGTGCAGCGCGTGATCGTTGTCGAGCTCGTAGTTCGTCTTGGTGGCGTCGTCCGCGTTGCGCGCGATCGTCTCGGTGAGCTTCACCTCCTTCATGTTGTCGAGGAGGCTCTTCACGTTCGCTTGGTTCGCAGGCGCGCTCACGGGCTTGGTGAGCTCCCACTTATCGCCCTTCTTCTCGAGCACCACCTCGGTCAGCTTGCCCTCTTTGGTGGTGGTGATGGCGATCTTGTCGACGTCATCAGTGCCCTTGAAATCAGGCAGATCCTGCGCCGCGGTGATCGTGCCCTGCGCGGCGTCTTTCTTCTGCTGATAGTAGACGCCGACGCCGAGGCCGATCAGGATGACCAGGCCAACACCGATCTTCATTTCACGAGTCATGTCGTTACTCCGTTGAAAACGTTTGGGCGGCTCACGCGAGGCGCGCGTTGAGGCGCGATTTCTTGCGCCACTGCCATCGGCCGAAGCCGAACAGCGAGAAGACGATCGGCACGAGGAAGATGAGCGTCCACTGGATGGTGCTCTGCTGCGTCTTGCGCGCCTCTTTGAGATCCTTCTCGCGCTTCTTGACGTCGTCTTCGGACTCTTCCGGATTGAACTTGGGAGCGCGGACGTCGCCGTACACGAGGTTCGGCTCGCTCAAGATCTTCGCGCTGACGGCGAGGAGATCCACGTCGCCGGTGAGCCAGTCGAGCGTGTTCTTGAACGAGAGGATCGTGTTGGTGAGCGCCTGCTGCGCGTAGGGGTTCGCGAGCTGCAACAGCTTCTCGTCGCCGCCCATCGGCATGCCGCCGAACTGCGGCCCCATGTCTTGGCCGTTGCCTGCGCGCGCGAACGGGTTGGCGAGGTACTGGCTGGAGCTGATGACGAAGATGCGCGCAGACTTGCCGTCCGGCACCTGCGCCGCCGTCTCCACGCCTTGTTTGTCGCCAGCGGGGAACGCGCTCTTGAGGCGCCCTTCGACCGAGGCCGAGAGGTTGAACTGCTCCCACTTGCCCTTCGGCTTCCACGCTTGGAACGGGTTGAGGTCGACGGTGTCGTCCGTCTTCTCGTACGCGAACGGCGTGGAGCGCGCGACGATCTTGAAGCACGGCGGCTTGTTGTCAGCGCACTTGGTCGGCACGTCTGGCTGCTTGTCCGTGTGCAGAACGAGCGCGGAGGTGAACGGCATCGCGACCTCTTCGATCCGAAAGAAGCCTGCGAAGCTCGTGTCGAGCAGCATGTCATCGCCCTTGAACTGCGTGTCGTCGATGACGTCGATCATCTGCGGGAACTTCGCGCTCGCCATTCCGCCTTGCGTCATGATGTTCACGCGGAAGCTGCGACCGAAGTCGAGGACGACGTCCTTCTTCATCTCGATGCCGTAGCCGTCGAGGAGCTTGTCGAGTCCGTGCGCGCTGAGCGTCGCGTTCATCGTCGCGTCATTGGCCTTGATGTTCACGAAGCTCGCGAACATCGCCATGCTCTTGCCCTTCATGAGGAACTGGTCGATGCGGCGCAGCTCCTTGTCGGTGAGGTCCTTGCCGGGCTGCGTGACGATGAGCCCGTCGAGCGAGTCGTCGATCTCCGCGTCTCCGCCCTTCAAGTCCACGTCCTGCAGTTTGTAGAACGGGAAGTTGCGCGTGATGATGTCCTGCATCGCGGGCTTGCCGGCCTGCGCGGGGACGAGGTTGGCCTCTGTGAGCTTGATCTCGTCGTGTCCGGTGAGCACGCCGATCTTGTGCTCGACCTTGTCACCGCGGTCCCTGATTTCTCGGATCTTGTTGGTGATCCAGAACTCGAGGCCGGTGGACTGATCGGGTGAGAGCGCCTTGATCGCGTCCTTCTCTGCGCCGTACTTGAAGACGAGACCCATGTAGCCCTGGGCGACTGCGCCCTTGTTGTCTTCGGTCTCGCTGAACTCGGGGAACGGCTGCTCCACGAGGCCGGCGTCCTTGGCGGCCTTCTTCTGATCATCGTCTTTGGCTTCGATGATCGTGTAGGTGAACTTCTTCTCGCCGTTGGCGAGGCTCGCGTCTTCGTACTCTTGGAGGAGATCGCGCAGATCGCGCACGAACGCGTCGATCTTCGGTAGCCCCTTGGTGACGTACGCGTCGACGTGCATCGTCTGCTTCATCGAGACGAGCAGCTTGCCGCTGCCTTTGCTGAGCGTGTAGCGCTCGCTCTTGGTGAGGTCCTTCTTCGTGTAGATGCCGAGCGCGGAGAGCGCGTTCACACCCACGAGGATGAGGGCGATGATGAGCACGAGGACGAGACTCTCGGTCGCCGCCTTGGTCTTGCGTTCCATAGCCATGATTCAGACTCCTAAGCCTCTCAAGACCACTTCCGGCTCTCGAGAGAGCGGAAGGCTGCGACCAAGCTGATGACGACGATCGACAGGAAGTAGACGACGGCGCGCGTGTCGATGATGCCGCGCGCGAACGGCAAGAACCTCGTCTGGAAGCTCACGAAGCCGACGATGTCGCCGGCGACGTTGTGCCAGTACTCGACCACGTAGCCGATCGAGTACAAGACCAGCATCGTGAACACGCTCACGAAGAACGCGATGATCTGGCTCTCTGTGATGCTCGAGAAGAGCAGGCCGAGCGCGACGCCGGACGCGCTCATCAAGAGCAGGCCGAAGTAGCCGGTCCACACGGGACCCCAGTCGAGCGCGCCAAGGTGCCAGGGCGTCACGAACATCGCGATCGGAATGATGGAGGTCGCGAGCAGCAGGATGATGCACATGCCGAGCGCCGCGAAGAACTTGGCGAGGATGACCTCGCTGTCTTTGACAGGCATCGTGATGAGCAGCTCAATCGTGCCCGAGCGCTTCTCTTCGGCGAGCGAGCCCATCGTGACGAGCGGAGTCATCACGCAGATCGCGAACGGCATCACGTCGAACAGGGGACCCATGGTGGCGCGGTCCACCTGCCAAAAGCCGCCGTGATAGAAGAAGAAGTACAGGCCGAGCAGCAGCGTGCTCACGCCGACGACGACGTACGCGACGAGCGAGTCGAAGTAAGAGCGGAACTCGCGGCGCGTGAGCGTCCATATGTTTCGCAGCGAGTACAACGCGCCAAGCTCGAGCGGCGCGGGAGCACTGGCCTTCTTGGGCGCTGACTTGGCGGCCGCCTTGGGCTCTTCCTCTTCGTCGTCCTCTTCTTCTTCTTCCTCTTCCTCTTCGTCGTCCTCGTCTTCTTCGTCGTCGTCTTCGGACTTGGCAGCCTTGGGCGCCTCTTTCTTGGGCGCTTCCTTCTTCGCAGGAGCGGCCTCTTCCTCTTCGTCCTCGTCTTCTTCTTCGTCGGACTCCTCGTCGTCCGACGAATCCTTGTCATCCGAAGACTCCTCGTCGTCCGAAGACTCTTCGTCCTCGTCGTCGTCGGATTCGTCCTCGTCCTCTTCTTCGGCCAGCTTCTTCTTACGAAGCTCTTCAGCCTCGGCGGCTTTCTTGTTGGTGGCCATGGCTCAGTCCTTCTCCTCTTCGTCGTCTTCTTCTTCGTCCTCTTCGGACTCGTCCGACTCTTCTTCGTCGGACTCCTCTTCGTCTTCGTCCTCGTCCTCGTCGGCGTCTGCGCCGATGTGCCGATTGCGTGACTCGTCACCGATCGTGAGGTTGCGGAACACGTCCTCGAGGGTCTGCGCGTCGCGGTGCAGCTCGAGCAAGACCCACCCTTTTTGCACGCAGAGCGAGAAGATCTCCGCGCGAAGATCGTTCTTCTCGTCCGTGGCGAGCGTGTAGGAGTGGACGCGCTCGTCCGTCGGCAGCTCCGCCATGTTCGCGACGCCGGGCAGACGACGCAGCGCCTCTTCCACCGCCTGCTTGGTCGGAGGGGCGCCCGTGCCCTTGTATTGAATGCCGTTGGTCGACTCTTGGATCGACACGACGAAGCGGACCTTGCCGCTCTTGGCGCGGATCTCGTCAAGCGGACCGTCCGCGACGATGCGCCCTTTGCGGACGATGATCGCGCGAGCGCACGCGGCCTCGACCTCGCTCAAGTTGTGCGTGGAGAGCATGACCGTGCGGTCTTGCCCGATCTGCTTGAGGTACTCGAGGAACTCCGCCTTCTCGTTCGGGTCGAGGTCGCTGGTCGGCTCGTCCAGGATCAGGATCGGCGGATCGTGGATGAGCGCTTGGGCCAAGCCGACGCGCTGGCGATAGCCGTGCGACAGGTGGCGGATCTCTTTGCCGAGCACCTGCGCGAGACCGCACACCTCGACGACGTTCTTGGCGCTCTTGAGGAAGGAGTCATGGTCGAGCTGGCGCAAATCAGCCGCGAAACGCAGGTACTCGAGCACGCTCATGTCGAGATAGAGCGGCGCGCGTTGGGGCAAGTACCCCATGCTGCGACGCACGCTGAGCGGGTCGTCGAAGACATCGAACCCCCTCACGCGCGCGGTACCGCTCGAAGGAGCGA
>JANYHY010000140.1 GCA_025362165.1 Myxococcales bacterium
TGGCTGCAGTGACCTCTCCGATGAGCTGATCCTTCAGCGGCAGCCCGTGCTTCAGCTCTGTCGCGTGGATCGCGCCCGTCGCCAGCGGCGTCGTGTACGTGGGCGTTGGGATGTACATCGTCGTCGAGATCGTGACGTTCGCGGCGCTCGGCACGACGTCGACCGCATACCCTCCGACGCCGTACATCCCACCGCCCACTTACACGACGCCGCTAGCGACGGGCGCGATCCACACGACAGAGCTGAAGCACGGCCTGCCGCTGAAGGATCAGCTCACTGGAGAGGTCACTGCCGCCAAGACGGCTGGGGAGCGTGTGCTCGTCTACGAGTACGCGAAGGGCGCAATAGCGTGCGTCGAGTTCGATCGCACGCTCCCAGACTACGAGATGCAGAACGCGCTGCGGAACGTCCGCCTCGTGCGCGTCGACGTCGCGGAGTTCACTCCGAGCGAGCTGGCTGCGCTCGGCATGGCCAAGCCCGCCTACCCTTGGTTCTACAAGCTCGACACCAAAATGGTCGCCGGCGGCAAGGTGGACCTCGTCGTCGTGGACTCGATCAGCGGTGACGAGTGGACGGACAACTACTCCTTCAACATCGCTCCAGTGATCGAGCAGTTCATGAGCGGCACGTACGTCAAGCACGCCACTGCGTTCCCAGTGCCGACGGTCTACAAAGGCCCGCCCGCGCCGACCGCCACAGCGGACCTCGGTTTCTAAATTAGAGCAGCTCCGTGGCGGCGGTCTTCATCGTCACGAACGCATAGCCTGCCGCGCGCAGCACCTCGATCACCGCATGGAGCGACGCGAGCTTGTCGGCGACCGAAACTCTCAAATCGACTTGGTGTGGTGCAAGAGCCTCGAGGCCGTCTTTGCCGTCGAGGACGTCGATGCCGTGCAGTTCGAGGTTCACCAGCGGCTCGCCCACGCACATCTTGGCGAGCCACCGCGCGCGCTCGGGCCCCGCGAGGGTGACGCTCGTGCCGATGAACGGGAGCCGCAAGCCGCGCGTGACTTGGATGGGGAGTTCGAGCATCCCCTGCCCTCGCGTCCAATAGGGGTCTCCCACGAAGTACGGGCGAGTCGGCGCCAACAGCACGCTCGGATTGTCGATGATGGAGGAGCTCTGCTTGCCGCGCAGCGCGTACATCGAAATCGCTAATGCCTTTGGCGCCCAGTACGCCGGACAAGGGAATACCGAACTATCATATTGGACGCCGAGCTCCTTGAGCACGTCGAAGACCGCGCCTGTAATCGTATATCCAGGCGCGCGAAATCCGACCGGCGGCTCTCCGACCGCGCGCTCGATCGCGCGTATTCCACCGAGGATTTGGGCTCGAATCTCCTCGCGGGGCCTGCGCGTCAGATCATAGAGATGATCGAGAGAGTGATTGGCAATCTCGTGACCCAAGGCGAGCGCGTCTCTCAACTTCGCGCCCGCTTCGGGTCGATCGAGATCTCGCCCAATGGCAAATAGCGTAAGTGGCACTCGGGCGTCGCGCGACCAATCGAACAATCGATTAATCGCTACGTCGTAGACGGCAGTGGAGGCATGAGCGGGTGCCTCCATCCCGTGGATCGCGAAGTAGTTCGGGATCTCGTCGAGATCCACGCTGACCGCGCAGAGTCGCATGGCTTTGTCCCCTGAGCGGGATCAGCCAGCGGTCATCTTCGCCACTTCGGCGGCGAGGTCGTCGGTCTTCTTGTCGATGCCGTCGCCCACACCGAAGCGCAAGAAGCCGTCGAGCTTCACGTCGCCCCCCAGCGTCTTGCTCAACTCCTGGCGGAGTTTGTCGATCGTGGAGCCAGGCGTGGTCACGCTGTCTTGACCGAGCAGAGTCACTTCGGTGAACCACTTGGCGACCTTGCCGTCGACGATCTTGGGCCAGGAGGCCTCCGGTGCCTTGAGTGTACCGGCCGCCTTCTCCTCCTTCATCTGCGCCTCGTAGATCTCCTTTTGCTTGGCGATCTCCTTGTCGGAGATCTGCTCTTTGCCGACCACGAGCGGGCTCATCGCGGCGATCTGCATCGCCGTGTTGTCGATGAACTCCAGGAAAGCTTTGTCAGTGAGCGCAGCAGACGAGGGCGCGCTTACGCTGAGCAGCACGCCCAGCTTGCCGCCCATGTGGATGTACGAGTGCACGAGCCCGTTGGCCTGGGCCTTGATCACGTCCCATCGACGAATCACGGTGTTCTCGCCGGTCTTGGCGACCATCTCCTGGCGGTATGCGTCGATTGACGACGAGCTGTTGGGATACGGTTTGCTGCCGAGATCCGCGCCCGCGTCGAGTGTCGCGGCGACGCCGAGGACGTTGCCTACGAACGTGCGGAAGTCCTCGCCGCGCGCGACGAAGTCCGTCTGACAGTTGACCTCGATGATGGTGCCGCGCTTGCCGTCGCTCGCGACCTGCGTGCGTACCTCTCCCTCAGCGGCGACCTTACCTGCGCGCGCGGCGGCCTTGACGATGCCCTTCTTGAGGATCACCTCCACCGCTTTGTCCATGTCGCCCCCGGCTTCATCGAGCGCGTTCTTGCAGTCGCTCATGCCCGCTTGCGTGCGCTCGCGGAGCTCTTTGACCATCGCGGGAGTGGTTTTGACGGACATGGGATCCTCTTCGTTTTCTTCTCAGTAGAACTACTAGTGCAGATATGGCAAAGACGGGGCTCACCACCCCACCAGGAGGAGCGCGCCCCGTCTTTGTCGACGTAGTGCTCGCGCCTCAGCTCGCGGCGGGCGGGGGACCGTCGTTGCGGTTGCCGCGGCGGTTTTGATAGACGTCAGCTTGCTGACCGCCCTGACCTCTGCCTCCGCCGCCTTC
>JANYHY010000153.1 GCA_025362165.1 Myxococcales bacterium
GGTTTGGTGTTGGGTTGGTGGTGATCGCTTGTGGAGGTGCGGCACCTGCGCCCGTCACGCCCGTAGACACAACGCCGACTCCCACTCCTTCCGAGATCGTCGAACCGCACCACGGAGACTCCCAAAGGTGCCTCTGCGTCCGCCGGAGTCGCGGAAGGAGTGGGAGTCGGCGTTGTGTCTACGGGCGTGACGGGCGCAGGTGCCGCACCTCCACAAGCGATCACCACCAACCCAACACCAAACCCTGCGCGCGCAAGAGTGAGCATGCGCGGAGGGTACTCTTCATCGCAGCATTGGAGGTAGGATTGCAACTCCAAGCCAACTCGCTACTCTCACGCTTCCTTGGAGGACGGATGGCTTTGTTGACTTGTCAATCGTGTGCGCGTCACGTCAAGATTGGCTCGCAAGTGTGCCCTTTTTGCGGTGGCGCGAAGCTGTCGGGCACTTCGTCGGTCCGCACACGAGTGTCACGCGCCGCGATCGTCGCAGGTGCCGCGAGCGTCGCCGTCGCAGGTGCCGCGAGCCTCGCCGCGTGCTCGGCCTACGGAACGCCGTACCCGTACTATCCGGATACTGGCGTGAATGACGCCTCCCCCGAAGCAGCTGTGAAAGACTCGAGTGTGCCTGACGCGTCACCACTCGACTCGAGCATCCCGGACTCGAGCAAGGACTAATGAGGGTTTGCGCCCGTTGTCTTCGGCACGTCGTGCACAAGACGTGTCCGTTCTGCGCTGCGCGTCGCGCTGTCGTCGCGGGCGCGCTCACGGCGGCGGCGCTCGGAGGCATCGGCGCGTGCGGTGGCAAGTCGACCATCGGCGTCCCGGTTTATCTCGATGAGCCTTCGGATGGCGGCGCAGACGCGCTCGACGCGACGAAGGCGAAGGACACGGCGTTCTTCGTCGACGTGGTCATCCCCGACGTCGTCGGCAAGGACACAAGCCCCATCCCCATCTATGGCGCACCACCTTTGCCGCCGGACGGCGCACCACCCTCGCAGCCGGACGAATGATGCTCGGACCGAGACCTCGGAACCTCCCCATCGCGCCCGTCGCGCTGCCCTCGAAGAAGCGATTGCCGTTGCTCGAGGGCGTGCGCGAACAAGACCAAACCAGGCCGATTTATGCCGTTTGGGAGATCACGCTCGCGTGCGATCTCGCGTGCCGTCACTGCGGCTCGCGCGCCGGCAAAGGCCGCCCCGACGAGCTGGACACCAAAGAGGCGCTCGATATGGTCCGCCAGATGCACGAGCTCGGCGTGCTCGAGGTCACGGTCATCGGCGGCGAGGCGTACCTCCGAGACGACTGGACGGAGATCGTCCGAGAGATCCGCCGACTCGGGATGCAGTGCTCGATGACCACCGGCGGTCGCGGCCTCACGCCCGAGCGCGCGCGCCAAGCCAAGGACGCGGGTCTGCAGTCCGTGAGCGTGTCGATCGACGGCCTGCGCGAGTCACACGACATGTTGCGCGGCGTTCAAGGCAGCTTCGACTCTGCGATGAAGGCGTTCGAGAACCTCCGCGCGGTGGGCATCCCGGTCGCGGCAAACACACAAATCAATCGCCCTAATCTAAAGGAGATCCCTGAGGTCTTCGACCTGCTTGTAAAGAACAAGATCCACGGTTGGCAAATGCAGATCACCACAGCAATGGGTCGCGCAGGGGACGAGCCGGACATGCTGCTCGAGCCGTGGCAAGTGCTAGAGGTGATCCCAATGCTCGCTCGGCTCAAGAAGCGCGCAGACGAGTCGAAGGTGCGCTTCTGGGCGGGCAACAACATCGGCTACTACGGGCCGTTCGAGTCGACGATTCGGGCAGCTTTTCCGGGCAAGCATCGCGGATCGTGCGGAGCCGGCAAGCTGGTCCTCGGCCTCGAAGCGAACGGGGACATCAAGGGGTGTCCATCGCTGCCTACGGACGTCTACGTGGGCGGCAACATCCGCGAGACCTCGCTCAAAGACGTCTGGGAGCGCAGCAAACCTCTTCGTTTCACGCGTGACATGACCGTCGATCAACTCGGCGGGTTTTGTCGTGACTGTTACTACAACGACGCGTGCCTCGCGGGCTGCAACTGGACGACCCACGTGCTCTTCGGAAAGACCGGAGACAACCCCTATTGCCACCACCGCGCTTACGAGCTCATGCAGCAGCACGAGTGGGAGCGCATCGAGAAGGTGTCGGAAGCGCCGGGCCTACCGTTCGATCACGGCATCTTCAAGATCGTCAAAGAGCGCATGCCCGACGGCGAGCACGCTCGACTCAGCGCGTTGAACGAGGAGACCATCAAGTTCGTCTCTGGTGGGTAGAAGGCCCTTCCAGGACGGAAATCCTTCTGCTCCAATCGTCGGCCCCATGCAGCACCCCGACACTCGGTCACTCTTGGCGTGCTCTCTCCGGGTCCTTGCTGGCGTCCCTGCTGGCGTCCTTGCCGCGTGCGGCGGAGCGACTCCGCCGGCAGAGTCTGCAGGCGACACGGACACTTCCGCGAACGTCGCGTCAGCGCCGAGCACAACCGCCGCCCCAAATGCGAGCGCTCGTCCGGACGCTGAAAAGAAGCCAGAGCCCGCGCTGACGGTCCCCACCGCGTGCAGCGAGGGCGACGGCGACATGTGCACGCCAGGCGCGTCGTTCACGGACAGAGTCTGCGCGGCGTCGCAGCCCGATCTCCCGCTCGTGCTCTTCGCCAAGGGCACGCCGTGGACTCGACTGTATTTGAAGGGCGACGTGGACGCATGGAACGCAGAGGGCGGCGCGGCTGCGCGCTCCAAGCTCGCGTTCGACGAAGAGGTCATCGTGCTCAAGCGCCGCACGCCGCCGAAGGGCACTGCCATCGTGGTCGGATCGGGCGGCGGGTATCAAGTGATGCGGTGGGACGGCAACTGCTACTCACTGGACGAGGGTGAGGTCACGACCCATCGCCCACCGAAGGCGAAGCACCCAGTCATCATGTGGAAGTACCTCACCGAAGGGACGCGCAACACGCTCCTCGCAGACGCGAGCATCAAAGCCGCATACGACAAGCGCGGCAAAGAGTGCAAAGGCGCGATGAGCGGCGACGTGTCTCTCGCGTGCGAGCAAGCAGACACGGCTCTCGGCGACGGAGTCGTCAGCGCCGTGAAGAATGGCCTAGCGGTTCCCTTCGTCTTCAAAACAACCCCTTGAGCGCGGCTTGGCGATGCTTGCAAAACGGTTCCGATCGCCAGCAGGTGCCTGATTGTCAGCATGCTTACGATCCGGATCCCGCACCTTGTCGGCCCGGGTT
>JANYHY010000165.1 GCA_025362165.1 Myxococcales bacterium
CGATCATCCCGGAGCTCATCAAGGTCTTCACGTCGACCGACTCGGCTCACGTGCGCGAGGTCGTCACCTCGTCTCGTGAGGGTGGCGCGTCGCTGAACATTCTCTCGGGCCTGACCGCCGGAAACTTCAGCGCGTTCTGGATGGGCATGGTGCTCATCGGCCTCATGGGCACCGCCTACTACATCAGCTTGATGGGTCTCGGCGACGCATTGGGCATGAAAATGGGCCCCGCAGGCGCAATGATTGACGCGTCACCTGTCTTCGCGTTCGGTCTCGTGGCCTTCGGCTTCCTCGGAATGGGCCCGGTCACCATCGCGGTCGACTCGTACGGTCCCGTCACGGACAACGCGCAATCCGTCTACGAGCTCTCCACGATCGAGCAGATCGAGGGCATCGAGAAGGAGATCAAGAACAGCAAGGAGCCGGGCTTCGGCTTCGACGTCAAGTTCGAGAAGGCCAAACACTTCTTGGAAGAAAACGACGGCGCTGGCAACACGTTCAAGGCGACCGCCAAGCCTGTGCTCATCGGCACCGCAGTCGTCGGCGCGACGACGATGATCTTCGCAATCATCGTCGAGCTGACAAACCGCTTCACGGTCAATGTCGATCACCTCTCGTTGATGCACCCACCGTTCTTGCTCGGGCTCATCGCCGGCGGATCGGTCATCTACTGGTTCACGGGCGCGTCCACGCAGGCCGTCTCCACGGGTGCTTACCGCGCGGTGGAGTTCATCAAGAAGAACATCAAGCTCGAGGGCGTCACCAAGGCGTCGATGGAGGACTCGAAGGCGGTCGTCGAGATCTGCACGGTCTACGCGCAAAAAGGGATGTGGAACATCTTCATGACCGTGTTCCTCGGCGCTCTCGCGTTCGCGTTCTTCGAGAGCTCCTTCTTCATCGGCTCCCTCATCGGCATCGCTCTTTTCGGCCTCTTTCAAGCGCTCTTCATGGCCAACGCTGGCGGCGCTTGGGACAACGCGAAGAAGATCGTCGAGGTCGAGCTCAAAGAGAAGAACACGCCGCTGCACGACGCATGTGTCGTGGGCGACACCGTAGGCGATCCATTCAAGGACACCTCCAGCGTCGCGATGAACCCCGTGATCAAGTTCACCACGCTCTTCGGCCTCCTCGCGGTTCGGCTCGCGGAGACGATCGATCACCAGCTCCGCGTCGGCATCGCCGCGGCGCTCTTCGCCGTGATGCTCTTCTTCGTCTACCGCTCGTTTTACAACATGCGCATCGAGTCTAGCGAAGCCCAGAGCGGCGGCAGCGCGAGCAGCGGCGACGACGACAAGAAGAAGTCGTCCAAGAAGGAAGCAGAGCCAGAACCAGCCGAGTGACACGAAACGCTACGTAACGAAGGCGGCCCGAGAGCAGAAAAGCTCGGGCCGTTTTTTTTTCCATCTACGCGACGATCCTTCGTACGATGGCTGGATGTCATCGTTCGAGATCACGCAGCGCATCATGACCGTCGCGAGCGAATACGAAGTAAAAGTAGATGGCGAGAAGGACTTCAGCCTCGTCGTGAAGGGCACGTTCCTCTCGTCCACGCCGAGCCTCACTCTCAACGAGGGAGACAAGACGGTCGCGACGCTCAACGGCAACATGATGAAGACGAAGTTCGTCATCGCGTCGGGTGGAGAGGAGAAGGCGGTCGTCAACTTCCCCGCGGTGTCGCTCCGCAAAACGATGACACTCACCGTCAACGGCAAGGGCTATCACGCGACGAGCGGCGGCATCTCTACCGAGGTGTTCCAGTGCGCGGACAACGAAGGTAAGATCGTGCTGGAGCTCCGCAAGGAGGTCGGCTGGCGCGATCGCTTCAAGGTGGAGACGAAAGAGGCGCTGCCTCGCGAGGTCGCGATCCTCACCGCCGTCGCGATCCACTCTCGCTATTACGAGTGACGACGTCTTCGACGCGCGATCATCGCGAGTAGCGCGATCGTCGCAGCCATGAGACCCGCGTCGTTGGCTCGGCTCGACACGACGCAACCGCAGCCGCCCGCGCGGGGCGGCACGGCGACCAGCTTGGCGGCTTGCGGCGGGGCTTGTTCTTGGCCGTTTGAAGTCGTTGACGGCGCAACCGTCGCTCCGATGAGCCGAGGATCGACCTCGCTCGCGTCGACGATGACATCGTCCGTAGCGCCTCGCGCGATCCACAAGCGGACCGCCTCGACCTCTTCGGGTGACGGCTGCGGTTTCTTCTTCGGTGGCATGTGATCTTCGTCATCCAACGATGACGAGATTTGCCCGAACAATTGGCTCGCCTTGGTATCGCCTGGCACGACCCGCGACTTGGCGAAGAGCTGAGCGTGGTCGCCGATCAGAAAGTCGCCTGGCGCGTCATCGCCGGAGTGACAATCGCCGCAGCGCTTCTTGAAGATTGGCGCGACGACGTCTGCGAAGAGCTTCACCGGATGAACGATCGGCGGAGGCGGCGGCGAGGTGCTCGCTGTGGTGCTGGAGGGTGCGGTGCTTGGAGTTGGGACCGCAGGCTCGACCGTCGTGGGCTTGGGTGTTCGAGCGACGAACGAAATATGCCTTAAATTAGCCGGAATCGCGCTAGTCGCGAGCATCGTATCACCGCCGTGACCGATCCAGAACGCGAGCAGTCCAAGCTCGCTCGCTGTGAGCTGAGGCTCGTCGCTCGGCGGCATGTGGTCGTCATTGCCCATCGGCAAGTGGACTCGCCTCATCAACGTCCCGCTCGACGCGTCGTTCGGCACGATGGCAGCGCCACTCTTGCCGCCCGCGAGCAAGGCAGCGAGCGAGTCCGTGCGCAGTTTGCCCTTCTGCTTGTCGGCGCCATGACAGCGTCCACACTTGTTCGCGAGCACAGGAGCGACGAGCGCTGCAAACGCGGGCGCGTCGGGAGTCGCTCTCGTAGTCGCGGTCGTGATGATGGCCGGCGTCGGCGGGTCTGCGTGCGGCGCCGTCGCGGTGAAGAGGGGCGTAGCCACCGGTGCTGTCTTGATGCCCGCAGACACCTTCAGCAATAGGCCGCGCGCGCCATCAGGCACCAGCACGTCGCGCACCTTCTGATCTGCGCTCGCGCCGCTATCGATCCAGAACGAGATCAGATCTAGCTCGTCGGCCGTGAGCTGCGGCTTGTCCTCCGGCGGCATGTGCTCGTCGTCGCTCGTGGGCTTCTTCACACGGGTGACGAGCAGGCTCTTTTCCGAGTGACCTGCGACGATCGCAGTTCCATCCTCCCCGCCCTTCTGGATCCCTTCGAGGCTGTCCAAGCGCAGACCCGACTTGGACTTCTGCGCGCCGTGACAGTCCACGCACTTTTCATGAAGAACGGGCATCACGACGTCCGCGAAGACGCGCGGATCATTGGTCGGCGTGGTCGGCGGAGGCGGCCCGAGGTCTACTGACGCGCTGTCCGTACTGCCCACGAGTCCCTTCATGAACGCCGGCGCGTACTGCACGAGGTAGTTGTCGCCGTGAGTCATCGAGCCGCCGAAGTGCGCGCCAACGGAGAGCAACCCCACAGTCGTGATCAGCGATCCCCTGTAAATCAGCCGGTGTGCGCCTGTCTCCACGACAGACCACGCGAACACTGACCCTGCCGCTCCGATGACCGTCGCGAGCGTGAGCAGCTTGTGCATCCTCAGCAGGTTCGCGGGGTAGCCTCCACCGTGCGCGAGCATGAGGCCCATCGCGAACGCCGCGAGCGCCGAGAGGAGCGTGAGGCGCAAGACCGTGGAGAGCGCCGGATCGATCCGCGCGCGCAACTTCGGCCAAGCGCACAAACCTTCGAGCGCCGCGAGCAACAGGATCATCCCGATTGGCATGTGCACGGCGAGCGGATGAAAGCGCCCGACGAACGACATCGTGTCCGACTTGCCCCCCGTTCCGCTCAAGGCCACGTCGAGCACGATCGCGACGGCGATCCCGCCAGCGGCGATGAAGAGCGGAGTGCGGTTGGGTTTGAGGTCGCTCACTCAGCTCATCAACTTAGCACTCTGGAGTATGTTGGTGCTGTGGACCTCGCGACCGTTCGCTCCAAGCTTGCCCTGCTCGCGTCGTTGGATGCGGACCTGCAAGTGTTCGGTGCCGCGTCGCACCGCTACAAACTCGATGCGCCGTACAGCGTGGGCGAGCTCGAATCGGTCGAGCGCGATCTCGGCACAACGGTTCCCGCGGACTACCGTGCGTTTCTGACGGAGGTTGGTCGCGCGGGCGCGGGCCCATATTATGGCCTGATCGAGCCGAGCCCGTTGATGGAGCCGCTCTTCGTGCGAGAGGGCCAACCTTATCCACGCGCGACTTCGCCGTTTCCGTTCACGCACGAGGCGCCGTTCGATGCGCCGCTGCCCAACGGTGCCCAGCGCTACGATGGTTGCATCCTGCTCGCGCAGCAAGGCTGCGGGTATGCGTCGCTGCTGATCGTATGCGGACCGTCTGCGGGCGAGGTCTGGTCCGATTTCTCGGAGGGGCAAGGGCCGCTCGTTCCGGAGGCGCCGTCGTTCATGGCGTGGATTCGCGGCTGGCTCGACGGCGCGTTCTACGAGTGGGCGACGCTGGCGCTGCCGACGCTCGCGCGCACCCGCGCAGAGGGCTCGTGGCCGCACCCGGGAGTCGAGGCGGCGCGCACGACCATCGAGCGCATCGCAGCCAAGGAGGATCCAAAAGGACTACGCACGCTCGGGTACTTGCGCATGTCCGACCATCGAGACGAAGAGGCCCTCGCCGAGTTCGAGCGCGCGCGCGACGTCGGTACCGAAGAGCCCGAGGCGCGTCTTGCCGTGGATCGCTGCGCAGTGTTCGCCACACGCGGAGAGCACGAGGCCGTCCTTCGAGAGTGTGTGCGAGGCCTCGCGAGCGGCAGCCTGTCGCCTTCGACGACGAGCGAGCTGTTGTACGCCCAGGAGCGTGCGCTGTGGTCGTTGGGTCGCCGCGGAGACGCGCTTAAGGTGCTCGATCAGCGCGCAGAAGGTTCGCGTTGGTCACTTGATCTGCATCATCGCCTCGCGCGCGAGCGTCTCGCGGACGGTGATCGAATCGGCGCGGCGGCAGCGCTCGCACGTGCGGCAAAGCTCGGTGTCGGAGCAGACCGCGGCGCGCTGCAGGACGCCAAATTCAAGGCCGCCTGCGATCCGTTCTTCGAAGACCTCGTCAACAAAGGTCAAGCGGCCGAGGTCCG
>JANYHY010000166.1 GCA_025362165.1 Myxococcales bacterium
TGCCAGTTTGCACCGTCATGCCGCCACCCTATTTGCAGGGTCATGCAGCCAGAGGAACGGGTCGAGCGACCGTCCGGGATGATGCCTCGTATCGAGCGCGGGGTCGATCACCTAATTCGGTCTTCCCGACGCACGCGTTCGGAAATATTTGCAAGGTCATGCAGCCACGCGGCCGGACGCGCCCTTGCGGAGAGGCGCGTCCGGGCGGGTCAACGGTCAGCGCCGCCGTCGCGAGCGCGCACGTGGCTTCTGCGCAGGCGAGGGTGGCGGCGAACCTTCCGCGTCGAGCTTCGGTTTGAGCCTTGGCCGATACGACTCGCCCTCCATGACGAAGTCGTAGGCTGCGTTCTTGAACCGATCGATCGCGCTCTGCGCCAGCAGCACGTCGTCGAACATCGCGAGCCACTCGGCGGTGTCGCGGTTGCTCGTGATGATCATGGAGCCTCGGCCGGTGCGTTCGAGGAAGAGTTGGTAGACGTCACGACTCTCCTCCTTGGTCATCGGCTCGAGCGCGAAGTCGTCGATGATCAGCATGTCGACCGAGGTGAGCGCGACCATCTCGGCGTCCCGCGAGTTGTCGAGGCGGCTCTGTCGTAGCGTGCGCAGCATCTCGTCGGCGCGTGTAAAGCGCACGTGATAGCCGTGACGGCAGGCGATGTGGCCGAGGGCCTGCGAGACGAAGGTCTTGCCCACGCCGACGGGCCCAAGCACGACGACGTGACGATGGGTTTCGAGGAAGCGCAGGCTCGTCAGCTCGGCGAGCATGCGTTTGTCGAAGCTCACCTTGGCCGTCTTGTCCCACGTCTCGAGGCGCATCGCTGGATCGAGACGCGCTTCGCTGGCACGGAGATCGGCGGCCGTGTCATCGCGCCGGGCGATCTCGTCGGTGAGGACGAGCAAGAGGAGATCGTCGAAGCTCATGTCCTGCTTGTCGGCGAGCACGAGTCGCTCGGGAAGCGTGTCGGCGATGCGTCCGAGCTTGAGCCGCTTGAGCGCGACGACGAGCTCCGAGTTGAGGACGGCCGATGAGGGAAGGCCCATCAGAGTCCTTCCTTCTTCGTGGTCGGGCGTGTCTCGAAGTGCTGCTCGGGACGGGCGAAGCGTGGCAGCGGCAGCTGCACGACCTTGCCGTCGCGTTGCCCCGGTGACGCCGGCTTCGCCGCCGTCTTGAGCATGCGCGCGATGCGCACGACGTCGACGACGTCGAACGCGAGCGCGCTCTGACAGACGGCCTCGACGCGCCCGTCGCCGAACTTCTCACAGAGACGGAGCAGCGCGTACGCCTGACGCATCCGCGTCCACGGCAGCGGACCTCCGAGCAGGCGCTCGGCATAGACGCCGACGTGCGTGCCCTTGTCCTTTGCTTTCGCGATGAGCCCATCGACGCTGCGAAGCGCGTAGGCGGCCTTGCCGACGGGGTAATCGTTGGTGTCGGTCGAGCGCCCGCCCGGGGGTCTGCGCGGGTGGAGCTTGATCAGGTCGGTGCCGAAGTAGATCTTCACCGTTGTCTTGTCGGCGCGTACGCGGACCTCCTTGTTGCGGTAGAGCGTGGGCACCGAGTAGAGCGAGCGCGCGATCTCGACGTGGTGATCGGGATGCACCTTGGCGTGCTCGGCCCAGAGCGGCACGTCGAACAGCTCGGTCGGCGGCGCGAGCATCGCCGACTTCTCGGTCTCCTCGAACGCCTCGCGCGGCACCCTCCGTGTGGTGCCGTGCACGCGCATGCCGGCGATGTCGCGCGACCATTGCTCGGCGCTTCGCTGGGCATCGTCGAGGCCGGTGAAGGTCTCGCCGTCGCACCAGCTCTCGCGCACGTAGGGCACCTGATTTTCGACGCGAGGTTTGTCCTTCGGCGACCGGACTCGCGCGGGGTCGACGAAGATCCCGCGCGCCTGCACGTAATCGAGGAACGCCACGCCGATCGTGGGATTGAGCGCGTCCGGCTTCTTGATGATCGCCTTCATGTTGTCGGGGACGATCGTCTTGGCCATCGCGCCGAAAAACCACCACGCGCGGTCGAGTCCCTCGCACACGGCCTCGGTCGTCTGCAAAAACGTCGGCCACACGAACTGATAGCGACTGAACGAGAGCGTGATGATGAGCGCCCAGAGCGCGCGCGGGCGATCTGAATGTGATGATCGGGATGCACCTTGGCGTGCTCGGCCCAGAGCGGCACGTCGAACGGCTCGGTCGGGGGCGCGAGCATCGCCGACTTTTCCGTCTCCTCGAAGGCGTCGCGCGGCACCTTCCGTGTGGTGCCGTGCACGCGCATGCCGGCGATCTCGCGCGACCAGTGCTCGGCGCTTCGCTGGGCGTCGTCGAGACCGGTGAAGGTCTCGCCGTCGCACCAGCTCTCGCGGACGTAGGCCACCTGGTTTTCAACACGAGGTTTGTCCTTGGGCGAGCGGACGCGCGCGGGATCGACGAAGATGCCGCGCGCCTGCACGTAGTCGAGGAACGACGCGACGAGCGTGGGATTGAGCGCGCTCGGCTCCTTGATGACCGAGGACATGTTGTCGGGGACGAGCGTCCTGGCCATCGCGCCGAAGAACCACCAAGCGCGGTCGAGGCCCTCGCACACCGCCTCGGTTGTCTGCACGAACGTCGGCCACACGAACTGATAGCGACTGAACGAGAGCGTGACGATGAGCGCCCAGAGCGCGCGTGTGCGCCCCGTCGCGGCGTCGAGCATCATCCCCATCTTGCCGAAGTCGACCTGCGCCTCCTGGCCCGCCGGCGGATCTTCGAGGAGGATCGTCGGCTCCTTCTTCTGCCAG
>JANYHY010000188.1 GCA_025362165.1 Myxococcales bacterium
AGACTGAAGACGAGCGAGAAGCCGTGACCGCGACATTGAGCCAAGAGGCCGCGGCGATCGCCAAGCGCAGCGAGTATCCAGAAGCGATGAACGGCATGGCCGTGCAGCTCGACGCGTTGCGGGCGATGCTCGGCGGCAAGCTGCAGGACATCTTCTCCGTCCCGGGCCTGCAGAAGGCTCAGCCGCAATTCAACTACAGATCGCGCTTCGCGCCCGCCGCGGCGACCAATTGCGCATTCGCGATCGAGGCGATGAAGCGCAACGTGGTCCGCTGCGTGAGCTTCGCGCAGGGCGGCTTCGACACGCACGGCGCCAACTACAAGACCCAGGCGCAGCTCCAGCAGGATCTGTTCGACACGCTCACTGTGCTGGTGCGCACGCTCGACGCGACACCTCACCCCACGCTCGCCGGAAAGAAGCTGTCCGACACGACGCACGTCTTGGTGGTCAGTGACTTCTGCCGCACTCCGCAGATCAACATGGGCGGAGGGCGCGACCACTACCCGAACAACTCGGCGCTCGTGATCTCGCCGCGCTTCAAGGGCAACCTGCAGTTCGGCAAGAGCGACCACGAGCAGCTCCTCCCCGCGAAGGCCAAGCGCTTCGCGGACGGCGAGCGACCCATTGCCCCGCCGGACATTCTCGCGACGCTGGTCAGCGCGATGGGCGTCAATCCGCGCAAGTATCTCCGCGATGGCGAGGTGGTGCCCGAGCTCCTCCGTCCATCATGAAAGATCCGCTCATCGCATTAGTCGTTGCCGCGTCAATTGTCGGTTGTGGTGTCCCGGCGGGTGTCAAGACAGCAGACAACGCGCAAGCGCTCACGGTGCACACAGTGGCCTGGAACCCAGGAGCTCAGCCGAGCTCCGTCAAGCTGGTCGCGGACCTGGGCGCGGACGTCGTCGTGTTCTCGGATGGCGCTGCGACGATCATCACAGATGGAACGATCGCCAGCGTCGACCACCGAGTGCCTAGTTGGGTGAGCGCGACGACGATCCCCGCGCCTGACGGCAGCGGGCTGTGGATCGTCGGGGTCGACGCAAACGGCCAGATTTGGCGCCTCCGCGCGCGCAAGGGCTTCGAACCCATCAGTGAGCGCTATGGTCTCTCCAACGCGCGCGTGACGGATCTCTGCGGCTTCGGAGGACGCTTCGTCGGGTTCTCGCTCGCCGACGCGCGCACGTCTCTGGCCGTCGCGGATGGAAGCGAGGTCGCGCGCTATGCGACGTCGCCATTGTCTGTGCTGGTCGGCGGAAGCGGGATGTTGGGAGGGCTCACGCGTGACGGCGTGTGGACCTTCGACGCACGCACGAGGGGAGCGCGCAGCTACGATCTCGTCGGCGCGCGCAGCGTCGCGGTGGACGATCAGGGCGGCGTCTTCGTCGAGACGTCACGCGCGATCTACTCGATGCGCGAGGACGGCACGCTGCTACTTCGATATGCCTCGAGCGACCTGCACGGTCTCGTCGCGTCACACGACCACGTCTGGTTCGCCGACGGACCGGAGCTCGGCATGCTCCAGGGCGACTCCGTGATGCGCACGCGCGCCGCGAAGCTCCCCCAGAACGCCACGCTCACCGGCTCTCCCTCCGGGGACGTATGGGCATTATCTGGCGGCGCGCTAACCCGTTATGCCATCGGAGAGAGCCCGAACACCGCAGCGCGCGTTCGCTGGGAGGACGCCGCGCAGCCTGTTTTTGGCCGCGTTTGCAGCAAGTGCCACGCCTCGGACGGGACCTCCGGTGTCGACCTCTCGACGTCCGACGCGTGGCGAAAGAAGCGCGATCTCATTCGACAGCGCGTCCTAGTGGATCGCGACATGCCTCCCAAGGAGCAGCCGATCGCCGACCTCGATCGAGACTCCATCAAGCGCTGGCTGGACTCACCCGTCCTCTGATTCAATTACAGCCGAGGCAGCCGCCGGGTTGGCCGTGATAGTTGCCAGTCGTGATGAACCACGCCGATTGACCACTAGACTTGGGATTGGTGCTGGTCTGTTGATTGACGTGATAGTGGTATATCGGCGTAGCGCTGTCGGGCGTGGCGCTGGTGTGTCCGCCGGAGACGTCCAACGCGGGCACGGTTCCGTCTCCATCTCGCCTGCCATAGACGGGGTAGCCGTCGCGCAGCACGCCGACGAAGCGCGAGTCGTCGTACGTCAGCGCGTAAGGCTCCGTATGGTAGTGATACAGGCTCGTTGGCGTGGGGTGCCCTTGGCAGGCGTCGAACGTCGCGACCTCGAGGTAGATGTCGTCATTGGGGGCGGCTTGATTGTCGAAGATCGCGACTCCGTTCGCGGCCACGCCGACCACCCCGAGCGTCTGGTTTGCGGTCGCGTCGGTCGGAGTCTTGGGGACGATCATCGTGATCGCTTGCGGCGCGAGGTGGTTGGGGTTGGGTGTGCCGCTCGAAGCCGTGTAGCAAGACGTCCCATTGAAGTAGTTGGAGGCGTAGTCCGGTTGACTGTCGGCCTTCACGGTGACGTTCGTCGCGTCCGCCGACAGCGAGACGCGACAAGAGAAGGCCAGCCAGAAGCCCGTCAATCCCGCCGCCTGCCGCGCTGATTGGCAACTAGTGGCGTCGCGCGCGAGCAACGCGCAGCCTGCGTTGGTCGACACTACCGTCGTGTTCTTGCTGAGCGGGCATGTGTTGGAGGTCGACGTGTCGGAGCCAGCGTCTCCGCCGATCGCGCTCGTGTCCGAGCCGCTGCAAGCGAGAGTGATGGCGGAGGCGAAAACGAGGAGAGCGCGCATCCGAAGAGCCTACCTCACGTTTCGTGTGGCCTCAGCATTGCAAACTCCTCTGGGATGCGAGCTGCGATCGCCCTATTTCTTGCGTCAACCGCGTGCGCCGCTGAGAGCGCCGCTCCACCACGTCTCGCGATGGTTCCCATTCGAGACGAAACGCCTCAGCCGGTGCAGCTCGTCGAGGCTCAGGGCCCGGAGGTGCGAAACACCGCGCCGCCAACCTCGTTGCTGCCGCCAGACCTCGCTCCGCAGGTCGTGGTCGACGACTCACCACTTCAAGAGGTGTGGCTCGTGGATGGAATCGGGCGAGCCGAAATGCCGGGCGGCTCCATCGCCTCGAGCTTCCAAAGCCATTATGTGACTCACGATCCGAACATCGACAACTTCGTGCCTCACCAGCACATCGGCTTTCACCGAACCCGCATCAGTTGGCTTCCGCGGCTCTAATCGTCAATCACGGCGCGTAGCATTCGATTGGCGAGATCCATGCGGGCGACAAGCTCACGCGCGCTCTCGGCTGCGCCTTTGTCCAAGTTGCGCAGCATGGCGACTGCCTCGGAGCCCTCGCGTTCTAGGCGTGTTTCGTAGCGCATCGAGGACTCTTCTGAGGCGAGTTCGAGCGCAAGATTGCGCTCTGTGTTCGAGTATGAGAGCGCCGTGGTGAGCGACTCGACGACGGCTCGCATCCAATCGGAGCACGACTCGACCCAAGAACTCGTCACGTGAGAGGCGCCAAGCACTCGGGCCCAACGCTCGACGTCACTGGTCGCGGACTCGACCATTCGCAGCCACGGCAGCACACACTTGACGCTCTCTGAATCTGCAGCGACACGCACGGCCGCCTCGAGCGCGTCGAGCGACAACGCCATCTCGGTGCCGCAGGTGAACGCGGCGCGAATGCGAAACCCAGAGCCATGAGCGTCTGCGCCGTGCGCGGCGTCTTCGAGGGAATCTTCGGCCGCGAGGTCGTCATGCGCAGAGGCAGGTGCCATGGTTCTCGAACATAGAGCAAGCGCCGGTCCATCCAGAAATGGGGCGATTGTGGGCAATAGCGTGAGGAAACTTGAACGAAGCGTTGAAAAGTTTGCGGGCTTTCGCTTCGGATGTCGCATGCCTGTTAGCTTGCTACCTAGGGTGCCCTGGAGCTTGTTAGCTTGCTACCTACAGGGTCCTGGAGCTTGTTGCGCGATGAAGACAATGTGGGTTTTGGGGCTGAGTGCTGTCCTCGCGTGCGGCGGTCCCCAGTCGCGTGACATGGCTCCTGGACCAGCGACGAACGCCGTGTCGACGCCAGGGGCTGCGTGCTTGGCGCTCGCGAGCGCGGCGCACCCTACGCAGCCAAACCAGCCAGACAAGGTGAACGTCAAGCACGTGCTCATCAAGTGGAGCGGCGCGAAGAACCCTGTCCCGACTGCGACGCGCACACGTGAAGAGGCGTGCCTCCGCGCGCTCGCAGCGCGAGACGCGTTGCGCGGCGGGACCGATTTCGACTCCGTCGTGACGACCTACAGCGACGAGCCAGGAGCGGCTTCACGCAACGGCTCTCTCGGCGCCGTGGAGCGCAAGACGCTAGTCCCCGCGTTCGCTGACGCAGCGTTCGAGCTCGCGCCCGGAGAGTTCAGCGACATCGTCGAGACCGACTTCGGCTTTCACGTCATCATGCGCACGCAGTAGATAACCGATTATAGATAACCGATTATCGGCCGATTACTTGGTCACCATGATCAAGAACGGCATGAAGTGCTTGGCCGTACCCGATGAGACGAGCGTGACCAGCGTGCCTGCGGGAGGTGATGGGTAGTTTGGCGTGATGTAGAGCGTCCCGATGTCGCCGTCTTGCCCGGTGTGCGTCTGGAGCGCGAGCGTCAACGTGGGCGACGGATTGTTGAACGCGAACGGCGAGCCCTCGATCGCCTGCACAGTCCACTTCGGCGTCGGCTGATCGCTGTAGAACCCGAAGTCGATGCTCGCCTGCACGCCGACCTGCATCGGGTAGCCTTTGGTGATCTTCTTCCGGACGCTCCCGAAGATGTCTCGGTCGCGAATGGTGACGTCGACCATGTCGAGCGGAGTCACGTTGAAGAACGGATCTGGATTGGGCACGCACGGGTTGTGGCCTGCCTTCGCGGAGGCGTTCGACCACGCTCGCTGCATGAAATAGGGTGGATTGGCGAACGAAACAACCGAGTCCGCGTTCCAACGACAAGAGTCGCCGTTCTCTTCGACATAGAGCTCGAACGGTGACCACGCAGCGTGCAGATCGTCGAAGCCGATGAACCCAGGCGTCGTGGAGACGTGCGGATCGGTCACGACCTCCACGAGCTCGTGCGAGCCGACGAACGTGGCGTAAGTGGAGAGCGAGTAGCCCCAAGCAGGGTGGCACTCCGTGTCGATCAAGGCGTAGATCAACTCGCTGCCATTGGCAGTGGTCACCGTGTGATAGCCGCCCGCGCTGTCACAAGTGGGATGCCCGCCGGCAGCGAGCTTCAGTGACTCCGGGAGATACAACACATAGACCGTGTTCGCGTCGTTCGCGGGCCAGCCGTTGCCAGGAGCGTTCGACACTTGTTGCGAGAGCCAAGCCTCCAAGTCCGATTGTTGGATCGTCACGGGCGGCGGAGTCTTGACTGACACGTGTCCGCCGGAGACCGCAGGCCCCACGCCATACTCCGATGTCGTCGCCTTCCAATATTCGCTCGAGCCAATCGCGTCCGTGAATGTCTGGAAGAAGGCCTCGTTTGCGTCGGACGACCACGTCACCGTGACGAACTTGGGATTGGCGAGCGTGCCACCCTTGTGATCGACGAGCTGCCCCATCGCAGGGATGAACGCCGGATAGTGCATCGGCGGCGCTGCATCAGCGGCGTCTGGCTCGGACGAATCGAGCACGGACGAGTCCACCCCACCATCGCCCGCGGGCGCCTTCACCGCATCATTGGAGGAGCAAGCGAAGAGCACCACCGCAACGAGGATCGACGACGAGACGCGCATACTCATCATGTTACATGCGGCAGCGATAACCGATTAGCGAATCGTCGATTATTTCGTCACCATCAGCAAGAACGGCGCGTAGTGCTTGGCCGTCCCCTGTGAGATCAGCGTGATGAGCGTGCCCTCGGGGGGCGACGGAAAATTCGGCGTGATGTAGAGCGTGCCGATGTCCCCATCCACGCCGCTATGCGTCTGCAGCGCGAGCGTGACTGTGGGCGAAGGCGGGGTAAATCCCGAGAAAATCGGCCCCTCCACGGCTTGGACTGTCCACTTGGACACTGGACCGTCGCTGTAAAAGCCGAAGTCGATGCTGGCCTGCACGCCGACCTGCATCGGATATCCCTTGGTGACGATCTTCTTGTAGTTGCTGGTCGGTGCCTGATCGTGAATCGTGATGTCCACCATGCCGAGCGGTGAGACGCTGAAATACGGATCTGGGTTGGGCACGCACGGGTTGTGGCCCGACCTCGCGGAGAGGTTCGACCACTCGCGCTGCAACACGTAAGGCGGATCGCTGAACGACGTCACGGAGTCTCCGAAGAACTCGCACGCGTCACCGTTCTCGTATTGGTGACTCAGCAGCTCCGCCCAGGCCCAGTGCGCCGCATCATATCCATAATAGCCAGGTCCGGAGCCTGGGTGCGGATCGGTCGCGGCCTCAGCGAGCTCGTGCGAGGCGACTTGAGTCGCGAACGGCGTCACGGCCGTGCCGTAGACGTTGTGGCACTCCAAACCAACGATGCCGTACACGACCGAGGCCCCGTTCGCGGTCGTCTCCGTGTGATAGCCGCCGACTCCAGAGTTGCACTCCGTATTTCCACCGAGCGTCAGCTTGAGCGCCTCCGGCAAGAACAACAGATAGAGCGTGTTCGGATCGTTGACCGGCCAACCGCTGCCCGGCGCATCACTTACTTGCTGGGCCACCCACGCATCGAGCGCGACGTCTTGGATCGTGGATGGAGGAGGCGTCTTGATCGAGACATGGCCACCCGAGACCGCTGGACCAACACCATACTCGGAGACCGCAGTCTTCCAGAACGCGGACCCTCCGATCTTGTCCGTGAACGTTTGATAGAACGCCTCGTTCGGATCGCTCGACCACGTCACGGCCACGATCTTCGGGTTGGCGAGGACACCGCCCTTGTTGTCGAAGATCTGCGCGATCTCTGGCGTGAACGCCGGAAAGTGCGGAGCAGCAGCAGCGTCCGCGGCGTCTTCGACAGACGAGTCGATCACGGAGGAGTCGCCGCCACCATCACCTGCGGGCGGCTTGACGGGATCGTTGGAGGAGCAAGCGAAGAGCGCAGCGAGGACCAAGGACAAAGCGCGCATGCTGAAGATGGTAGTATGAGCGCCGTGTGCGAGCACTGAAATCGCTCGGTGACGCAGCCATGAAAGGGGTGCTTCGATGATACGAGAGCTCTTCGCGGTAGGCATCGTGGGCGGATTGGGCATCGCGCTCGCGTGCTCGGGCAAGACCGTGGACTCCACCAACAACGACGGCGGGCTCTCGGGCGGTTGCCCAAGCGCGGCGCCTGCGCAAGGTAGCGCGTGCGCGTCGAAGGGCCTCGAGTGCGAATACGGGAGTGACCCGAACATCTCTTGCGACACCATCGCGCGATGCGACCCTTCTGGCTGGACGGTGACCGCGCCGAGCACCGCGAGCTGTCCTACGCCGCCGCTCGGCCCCACGTGCCCGGCGACCTACGCCTCCGTGAAAGAGGGCGCGGCGTGCAGCACGCCGACGACGTGCGGCTACGCACAAGGCACTTGCTCGTGCTCGGTCTACTGCGGCCCGCAATATCCCGTCGGTCACCAGTGCGAGGCCGGCACTCCGACGACTTGGCATTGCGAAGGCGGCGGTGGCGCTCCAGGTTGCCCGAACGCGCGCCCGCAAATCGGCAGCGCTTGCGCGACAGACAAGCTGTCGTGCTCCTATGGTGACTGCAACTCGATCGGCGTCGTATGCCAATCAGGTACTTGGCATTCGCAGCACTATGGGTGCCCGGTCTCGACTCGCCATTACAAAGAGGGGATTCACTACTTGTCAGTCGACGAGCGGCGCGCAGCCGCCGCCGAGGCGCTCGATACCCAATTAGCGACTTACCAATACACGATTGGAGATCGCGACACGCGCTTGGGCTTCATCATCGAGGACCAACCGCAAGACAGCCACTCGGTGGTGCACGGCAAGGAGCGCGTGGACCTCTACGGCTACACGAGCAGCACGCTCGCGGCGGTGCAGGTCCAACAAGATGAGATCCGCGAGCTGCAGCGGCAGGTGCGGACACTGGAGCGCGAGGTCTCGAACTGCCGAGGGGTGGGCGGGGGCACCTATCGGGATGGTAGGTAGTGGCTCGGCGACGCGCAGTACTTTTCCTGGTGCCCGCCGACACTAAAGGGCTGGGGGTCGTTTCATTTTCGCCCGTGCGACATGGTCGGCGGGCCCCAGGAAAAGCACCGCGCGCTCGCCGGTCTTCGCGGCGGATAGGTGGCTGGAGGGGTGAGAGGTTTAGCGTGATGAAAAAGCAAACGTTTGTTTTTTTCTTGACGGGGGGCGGGACCGAGGCCAGGGTGGGGTGTGGTTACTCAGACGACGCGGCGCAAGCCGGACGCCAATAGGATTTTGGATTCGGCGCGGCGGGAGTTTGCTCGCCGTGGGTACGCTGATACGTCGCTGCGGCAGCTCATGTTGGCGGCGCGGGTGTCGACGACTGCGTTCTATACGCGGTTTGGCGGGAAGGAGGAGGTGCTGCGTGCGCTCGTGCAACGTCTCCTCGACCAGGTCGACGTTGCGGCGCGCAGGGAGCTCGCTCTCGCTCATGGATTGAAGGACGGATTTCGACGCGGTGTGGACGCGCTCGTGGAAGTGATCGGCCCTCAGCGAGAGCTCGTGCACCTCGCGCTGACACAGGCGGCTGCGAGCCCGGAGGTGAACAAGGCGCTCGGGGCGCGCTACGCCTCGCTCGCGGGTTTGCTCGCGATGCAGATCGAGGCGCTCGGCGCGGGAGGCGCGAATCCGGACGCGCTCGCCTGGAGCCTCGTCGGCGCATTGCACATGCAGGTGCTCCGTTGGGCGGCTTACGGCCAACTCGAGACTGAACAGCTTTCGGCGGCGCTGCTCGCTGTCGCACAAACCCACCTGCCCGCGCTTCGCGGAAAGAAGAGCAAGCCATGATCAAGAGAACCTGCGCCACGCTCTCGCTGCTCTGTCTGTCGGCTTGCAGTGATGCTCCGGTCGACGGCGCAAGTGTCACGGATGCAGCCGCTCCATGGGACACTGCGGTCACCCGCCTCCCCGACTCCGGATCGGCGGACGCGCGCGACGCTGAGGTCGTGAGCGACGCTGCAGTCGTGGACGCGGCAGACGCGAGCCTGCCGCCCGGAGTGCTGGACACGACAGTCGTCGAGCAGATCGTCGAGCCAGAAGGCTCTGGAAAAGACGACGCCAACAACTCGTACACCGATCAGAACTATTGGAACTTTTGCATGCCCGGCGCGGTGACAGTGGCGCTGTATTACTTCTTGCCGTCGAACGTCACCACCTGGCCCGCGGCGGACTTCAAGGAGCCGGCGAACGCCCCAAACACCATCCCCGCTGCGGGGACTCATTGGAAGTCGGACGAGAAGGTGAATGGCTATCACACCTATGGACGCGCCTATCTCATGTACCTCGCCGAAGAGGTCAAGCCGCCTTCATTCAAGACCGCGGGCACTGCGAGCTTTGCGTCTTATCCAACGACTGGGGCGACGCTGGTGGACGCTCGAGAGGTATTGAATTGGGAGGCCTCCAAGCACGCGGCCAACTATGGCTCGTTCTTCTATTCGATCGTGAGCGCCTCGGGCCTCACCGCGAACAAGCTCCACGCGGACGTGAAGTCCACGATCGATGGCGGGCACGCGGTGGTCGTCGCAGCCGACACAGCGAAGCTCCCGAATTGGTCGCGCAGCCTCAGTCACGCGATCACAATCGTTGGTTATGACGACGTCGCGAAGACCTACAAATACACGGACACCTGCGGCGTGCACTGCAACGGTTCACCAAAGTCCAAAAACGGCGGACTATGGAATATCTCTCAGGTCACGATGTTCGACAGCATCGTCGCGGACGGCGCCGGCTACATCAAATAGCCATCACCGGAGGACAGCACCTCGTCCGGTCTACACCTGGTTAGATCGAAGCCTCGCTGCTGGCATCGGTCGCCCCGTCCTTGATGGTTGCGTCATCAACTGACGCATCTGGGTCCGTCTTCGGTGGTGAACAAGTCGATCCCTTCACGGGCACGAAATCCGTGGCCGTGATGTTGGTCGTGCACAGGCAGTTGAGAGTCACAGCCACATGCGAGACTGCTTTCGTGCCGTCGTCGTAGAGCGCGGTGACGGTGCAGTTCTCGTTGTTCTGTTGAGTACCGCCAACTATGCAAGCGCCGTGGTGGCAATCCATCGACGAGGTGCACGTCGTCGTGAACGAGATGATTTCGCACGGAGACCGCATCCATTCAGACAGGAGGCAAACTCGACCCAGCGGCAAACACTGCTGCGAAGAGCACGCGGCGATGACGCCGATGCTCGCCGCAACGAGCGCCACGACCACGATGCGCACCCCAATCATCGGCGAACCCTAGCGCGAAGAAACTCGGACGCGAGGACCCAACGTGGGCAACCGCTAAATTTGTCGGGGCGAGAGGATTTGAACCTCCGACTCCCTGGTCCCGAACCAGGTGCGCTACCAGGCTGCGCTACGCCCCGATGCCGCAAGCGCGGCCTGGTAGCGCACCTGGTTCGGGACCAGGGAGTCGGAGGTTCAAATCCTCTCGCCCCGACAACTTCAGCGGTTGCCCACCTTGGGTCCTCGCGTCCGAGTTTCTTCGCGCTAAGGT
>JANYHY010000237.1 GCA_025362165.1 Myxococcales bacterium
CGCCGCGCGCGCTGACGAGCGGCTTTGCCAACCTTTCTTGGACGGCGAGTCACCAATTCGGACACGCCGCTGACGCGCCGTCTTTGACGCGTGATCGCGCGCAGCTCGAGGGTGCCCGAGCGACCGAGCGTCTCGCACGCACGGGCGCGGGGCAGCGATCGATCAACGCTCCTTTCGCGGGGCTCGTGACCAAGGCGCCGACCTCCGCGGGCACAGTCGTGTCGCCGGGCATGATGCTGATGCACCTCGAAGATCACTCGCGCTTCCGCCTCTCCGCCACGGTCAGCGAAGAGGAGTCGGACCTCGTGAAGATCGGCACAGAGGTCGCGGTGAAATATCATGACCGGTCGGTCACCGGCCGCGTCGTCACGCTCGTACCATCGCTCGATCAGGCCACGCGACGTGTACCGCTCGAGGTCGAGGTCCCGAACAACGCCACGGATCCGCTGCTCGCGTGGAGCTTCGTGCGCGCCACGATCGACGGCGGCAAGGACGTGCAAGGCCTACGCGTACCCGCCACAGTTCGCCGCCCAGGCGCGCAGTCGGAGCTGGTCGTCGTGAAGGACGGCAAGCTCCACTTCGTGCGCGTGCAGAAGTCGACGGATACAGACGGCGCCTGGGTCGTTCGAGACGGCCTCGACCCGAGCGACGTCGTCCTCCTCTCACCAGCCGCAGAGGCCAAAGAGGGCGACGCTGTGGAGCAGACCGAAGAAAAGTGATCGTGTAGATGACACACTTACTGTCTGTGGAGCTCCAGTCGTGAATCTCTCGGCGATCGCCATCAAGCGGCCCGTCTTCACCGTGATGGTCATCTTCGCGATGATGGTCTTCGGGGCGATGGGTCTGTCCCGCCTCGGCACTGACCTCTTTCCGGACGTGAACTTCCCGGTCGTCGCGATCAACATCGCGTACCCCGGTGCGTCTCCCACTGAGGTCGAGACGCTCGTCTCCAAGCCCGTGGAGGACGCGGTCGTCTCCCTCAACGGCATCGATCGGGTCATGACTTACTCGCGTGAGGGTCTCTCCACGACGATCTTGATGTTCAAGCTCGACGTGGACATCCAAGAGGCGGCGACGCAGGTGCGCGAACGCGTCTCGCAGGCCCGATTCAAGCTGCCCCAAGACATCAAGGAGCCGACGATCAATCGCTTCGACGTGAGCGCGGCGCCGGTGCTCACGTATACGGTGTCCGGTGGCGGACGCTCGCTGGCCGACACCGCGAAGTTCGCCAAGGACGTCATCAAGCCCGCGCTCGAGCAGGTGGACGGCGTGGCGGCGGTAGACGTGAAGGGCGGTGCCGAGCGTGAGGTGCACGTCGATCTCGATCTGGCGAAGGTCGACGCGCTCAAGCTCTCGCCGCTCTCGATCCTGGACGCGCTGCGCGCAGAGAACATTACTGTACCGGCCGGTCACTATGACGAAGGCATCCGCGAGATCGCGGTGCGCACCGTCGGCGAGTTCAAGACCGTGGACGAAATAGCGAACCTGATCGTCGCCACCGCGGCGGACGGCTCCAGCGTCCACCTGCGCGACGTCGCCGACGTGGAGGACAGCTACCAGGAGCTGCGCACGCGCATCCGCACGAACGGCGAGCCGAGCGTTTCATTCGACGTCGTCAAGCAGTCGGGCCGCAACACCATCGCCGTCTCCGACGCAGTGAAGATGAAGCTCGCGGAGATACAGAAGTCGTTCCCCACGGGCATCCAGCCGTCGCTCATCATCGATCAGTCTCGGTTCATCCGCGAGAACACGCACGAGGTGGAGATCGCGATCATCTTCGGCGGAGCGATGGCCATCTTGGTCATCTTGCTGTTCATGCTCGATCTGCGGTCGACGTTGATCAGCGCGATCGCGCTGCCGACGAGCGTCATCTCCACATTCTTCGTCATGTACATGTTGAACTTCACGCTCAACATGATGACGCTGCTCGGGCTATCGCTCGCGATCGGTCTGTTGATCGATGACGCGGTCGTCGTGCGCGAGAACATCTCGAAGCACCTCGAGCGAGGCGAGGATCCGCACACCGCAGCGATCGAGGGCACCAAGGAGATCTCTCTCTCCGTGCTCGCGACCACGCTCACTGTGGTCGCCGTGTTCGTGCCGGTCGCGTTCATGACGGGGATGATTGGGCAGTTCTTCCGGCAATTCGGGCTCACGATCGTCGGAGCCGTGCTCGTGTC
>JANYHY010000053.1 GCA_025362165.1 Myxococcales bacterium
GTTCTGTCCGAGCGACCCGCAGGGTCGGCTAGGACGTGATCGAGCCACCGGCACGGTCACTTCAGGTTCTGTCCGAGCGACCCGCAGGGTCGGCTAGGACGTGATGCGTTCGATCACCAGCGGTCGTGTCGCCGGCGCGGCGTCGCCGATTTCGAACGCTGCCTTCACGCGCGCCTCCGCGTCTGCGCTCTTGCTGCGCGTGTAGAGCTTCGCCAGCGGCTGCCCTTTGTCGACCTTCGCGCCTGGCTTCGCGAGCAAGAGGATGCCGACACCGTGATCGACCGCGTCTTCGGCGCGCGTGCGACCCGCTCCCATCGTCACCGCGGCGCGCCCGACTGCGAGCGCGTCGATCGACGAGACCCAACCCGCGCGCTCCGCGTTGACTTCGCTGACGACGCTCGCGAGGGGCATCCTTGACGTGTCATCTACCACGCGGGGATCGCCTTTTTGTGCCTCGATCATTCGCTCCATCGTGCGCGCCGCGTCACCCGAAGTGAGCGCGCGCTTCAACGTCGCTCGAGCCTCCGTCTCGTCCTTCGCCTTGCCGCCCATCACGAGCATCTCGGCGCCGAGCGCGAGCGTGTTCTCGATCAGATCTGCTGGGCCGTTCCCGTGGAGCACGTCGATCGCTTCGCGCGTCTCGATCGCATTACCCACGGCGACGCCGAGTGGCGCATCCATGTCGGTGAGCAACGCGGTCACCTTCTTGCCAGCGCGAGTGCCGACGGCGACGAGCGCTTTGGCGAGCACACGCGCGCGCTCGAGGTCTTTCATGAACGCGCCTTTGCCGACCTTCACGTCGAGCACGAGCGCGTCGATCCCCTCCGCGAGCTTCTTCGACAAGATCGACGCGACGATCAGAGGCACGCACTCCACCGTCGCGGTCACGTCGCGCAGCGCGTAGATGCGCTTGTCCGCTGGGGCGATGTCCTTGGTCTGGCCGATCATGCACGTGCCGACCGAGCCCACGATCCGGGCGAAATCTGCGCTGGAGAGGTCCGTGCGAAATCCGGGGATGGCCTCTAGCTTGTCGAGCGTGCCTCCCGTGTGACCAAGCCCGCGCCCGCTCACCATCGGCACCGGCACACCGCACGCGGCGACGAGCGGCGCGAGACAGATGGACACCTTGTCGCCGACGCCCCCCGTGGAGTGCTTGTCCACCTTGATCCCGGGAATGCTTGATAGGTCAAGTACACTCCCGGACCGAAGCATCGCCTCGGTGAGCGCGACGGTCTCCGCGTCGGTCATGCCGCGGAAAAACACGGCCATCAAGAACGCCGTCATCTGGTAGTCGGTGACGCGCCCTTCGAGCAGAGCCTCGATGAGCCCGTGGATTTCTTCCGTCCGTAGCTCCGCGCCGTCACGCTTGGCCGCGATGAGCTCGACTGTGGATCGATGCATGATGATCCCGCGGAAGCTACCATCTGTCCCATCCTTGGGTCCGTACTCTCGTCTGAGCTTCGGTCCGTACTCTCGCTTCGCTCAAGCGTGCGGCACCGGTATGCTGCCCTCCGATGCATCGACTGTTGCTCGTGATCGCGCTCATGCTCGCGTGCAGCAAGGACGAGCCCGCTCCCGCTCCCGCTCCCGTTCCCGGTCCCGTTGCCGCTGACCCAATCTCCACCACCGACGCGAACTCGACTGTCGTCGCTGACTCCGGCGCAGACGCTGGGCCTGCGCGCCCGCTGCAGGCTTGGATGAAGACGAACATGACGCCCGCGATGAACGCGAAAGACTTCGACCTGCTCGGCGCCAACCTCGACACGATCATGACGTTCGCTCCGAAGGAGCCCGGCTACGGCAACTGGGTCTCGATCGCGAAGGACGGCAAGAACGCGGCGAAGAGCGCGGATCTCGGAGCGGTACGCGCGGCTTGTCGTGGATGCCACGAGCAATACAAATCCAAATACAAAACGGAGCTGCGCGCGCGGCCCATTCCACCGTGAGCGCGAGCAAGAGGATCCCCAAACGCGCGAGGAGCGCTGGCCGGCCGCAGGGACGCTTCACACAATTTCGAAGGCTGGAGGGCATGCGCGAGCTGCTCGACTCGCGGCCAGGCGGTGTGACGATCGAGGAGCTCGCCGGAGCATTGCGCGTGACGACGCGCTCGGTGCGTCGATACCTCGAGGAGATGAAGGACGAGCTCGAGCTCGAAGCCGTGCCGACCAAGCCAGGCGGCCCGCAGCTCTGGCGAATCGCTCCCCGGGAGCGCGGCAGGACGCTGTCGTTGCGTCGCACGCAGGCTTACATGCTGTTCGCTGCGCGTGCGTCGTTCGAGCCGCTGCGAGGCTCCGCGCTCTTCGACGAGGTCGACGTCGCGCTGCGCGAGCTCCTTCACTTGGCGCAGCGCCCGCTTCGCAGCAAGCAAGGCGTGGACATCCGGGACGGGCAACGCTTCGAGGAGCGCGTCGTCATCTCGCACGGGCCGAGCCGCTCCTACCAACAGCGCAGCGCGGAGCTCGACGACCTGTTCCGCGCGATCGCCGAGCTGCGCGAGGTCACCGTGCGCTACCGCGGCGATCGGGCGCAACGATTGACATGTCATCCTCTCGCGATCGTCGTCGACCGCGGAGAGCTGAGGTGCCTCGTGCGCGAGGAGGGAGCGGCGCGCGTGCGAGTGCTCGACCTCGAGCGCGTAGAGGCGACGGAGGTGCACGAGAGCCATTTCACGGTGCCCCCAGAGTTCGACGCGGCGGCGCACGTGCACCCCATTTGCGGCGTGCTGGGCGCAGTAGACCCTCGCCGCGCGCTGATCGAGATCGACGCGACCGAGGCTCCGAACATCAAGACACGCAGGCTCCATCCCACGCAACGCCTTGCCATCGCACCTGACGGTCGTGTGCGCGTGTCGCTTCCCGTCGGAGACGTGCGAGCGATGGCGCGCTGGATCCTCTCGATGGGCGGCTCGGCGCGCGCGGTA
>JANYHY010000307.1 GCA_025362165.1 Myxococcales bacterium
GCACCTCGCCAACGAGGCGTCGCAACGCTGAGCCTTCACGGCGCGCGCGCGACGCCTTCGTAGGTGAAGGAGAGCCACGAGGCGCCCTCCTCTGCGTAAGCGGCGCGGGTCTCTTCGAGCGCGAAGCCGGCCGCAGCTAGCGCGGCGAACGGATCGCGATCGAGCCGGCAACCGCCACCGACGACCTTCCACGTAGGAGTGAGGCGTCTCTGCCAACGCCTAGTTCTGTCGTCAGGCGCGAGGCCGTGCTCGACGAAGAACAGCTCTGCGTTCGGTTTGAGCACGCGCGCGACCTCACGCAACGCTCGCGCCGGATCGTCCACGCTGCACAACGTGTATGTGACGACCGCGCTGTCGAACGATCGTCCGTCGAACGGGAGCTGCGCGACCGAGCACTCTTCGAACGTGATCGCCACCCGAGCGTCTCGCGCGCGCTCACGAGCACGCTGCAAGAGACTGTGCGATGGGTCGATACCAAGGACGCCGGTGACCTTCGCGGGATCGTAGAACGCCAAGTTCAGGCCCGATCCGACGCCGATCTCGAGGACTCTTCCATGCGCGCGCGGCACCCAACGCTCGCGCTCCTCCTTGATCGCGCCGTTGCGACAGGCCTTCTCGATGAGGATGGGCAGGACGCGGTTCGACCAGAAGCCCATCGCGTCAGCGCGGAACGAACTCCGTCCAACCCGACGACGCGCCTGTGAATGCCTTGGGCGCGCGCGAGACCGTGACGGGCGTTCGCGTGACGTGATCGCTGATCGTGAGGCGCTGCACGTGGCCGTCGCGAGTGAAGCCGTACATCGCGTCCGACCAGACCGCGAGGCCGTCGATGAGCGAGCCAGGATCGATCGCGAACGTCGCGGTCACGCTGCCAGTGATCGGGTCGACTCGCTCGAGCACGTTGGGCGAGCTCGGGTCCGTCCAGTCGATCACGCTCGCGACGTAGGCCGATCCGTCCGCGCCCATCACGATGTCGCACGCGGCGCGGCGCGAGACGGTGGTGGGGACGAGCTGAATGCTGCTGCCGCGCGTGGCGTCGAGGAGTGACAGTCCGCTCGAGAGCGCACCGAGCAAGCGCTGCGAGCCCGTCGATTGCGGCAAGAATCCAATCGCCCATGGTGCGTCCGTCGCGAACTTCGACAGCACCGTGCAATCTCCCGTGCGCGGATCAACGCGATAGAGCGCCGCTTTGCCGGTCTCGAAACCAGCGGCCCACATCTCGCCGTGATCGTTCTCGGTGATCTCCACGATGTCGATGTCGCAGCCTACGAGGCGGATCGGTTCTCCGAAGGTCATGCTCGCGAGCGACAGAGAGTACAGAGAGCGGCCATCGGTCGCGTACACGTCGCTCGTCGAGATCGTCCCCGATGCCCGGAGCGTGGGTGGTTCTGCGTTCTCCGACAGGTACCCGATCGTGTAATCGCTGCTGCAGCCGGCGAGGGCGATGATGCTACTGAAGAGCGCGCGCTCGCCCGCGGAGCACCTGCGCTTCGGGCGCGAGCTTGCCGTTCGGGAAACGCCGATCGTAGTCATCCAGTCCCGCGAGCGCTCCATTCTTGTCTTTAGCGTACACGGCTTGCCGGACTTGGTCGATCGCCGCAATCTCATCCGCGAGCGTCGACGCGGGAGATGATGCGACGGGTGCCGCAGCGCGCAATTGGAGCTTCGCGGGCGGGTTCACGACGCGCGCGAGCGGCGCAGTCTCCAGAGCGGGAGCGGGATCGGGGGCGGGAGCGGGTAGGAGCGTCGGGGCTTCCATTGCCGCGGCGTTTTGCGTGACGGGCTTGGTGGTCGGGATTTCGGTAGAGGATCCAGTCGCAAGCACGGCGACCGCTCCGACCCCGAGCGCAGCCAAGAAAATCTTCAGGCCGTGCAGCCTCCAGAACGATGGAGTCGCGGCGGCGATCCCGAGCGCGACGAGCGTGCGCTCGCGTGTTTGGTCGCTCGCTCGATAGTCGCGCGCTTCCTTGATCAGCGCGTCGTGGAGCGGGTCATTCGGCCTCTCGTCGCTCACGACTGGCCTCTCATCCGCAGTCGCAATCGCGCGACGCGCTCTTGGAAATCCTCACGTGCGCGTCGCAGGCGTGACGCCGCCGTCCCGACTGGGATCTCCAACATGGATGCGATCTCCGCGACGGGTAGCTGTTCGACCTCGTAGAGCACGAACGCAACGCGTAGATCGCTCGGCATCGCGTCGAGCACCTGTTCGAGGAGCTCGGCGGCGCGGCGTCGATCGATGATCTCTTCGGCCGAGAAGTTGTCGTCCCTTCGCGTGAGCGCCTCCTCCTCACCGGACTCGCGTCGCCTCGCGGTGGTCCTGCGGGCGTGTGCGGCGACGTGGACCGCGGTCTTGTAGAGGAACGCCTTCTCCGCGTGAGGTTCGATCTCGGCGAGCCGGCGCGACATCGTGAGGAAGACCTGCTGGACCGCATCGTCCACGTCCGACGGCGGAACACCCAAGCGTCGGAGCGCGCGCGCGATGGAGTCGATGTGCTCGACCACCAACCGGCGGACGCGGTCCTCTGAGCGCGCGTGGCTCTGCGCCTTGGCAACGGCGCCTATCGAGATCGCAGAACCCATCACCACGATCATGACTATTCCCGGACCAAAGCGCTACGATCACAAATTGTCGTCTTCGGCGAACGACAACAACTACGTGGATTCGCTTCGCCAGCCCCAATTGATGCCGCCTACGGCGGACATCAACAACTAGGTGGATTGGCTTCGCCAGCCCCAATTGATGCCGCTTACGGCGGACATCAACAACTAGGTGGATTGGCTTCGCCAGCCCCAATTGATGCCGCCTACGGCGGACATCAACGCCAGGTGGACACGCCCCAAAAGCACGGATCGTGCCTAAAATAGCCGCAGCTCGAGCCCGAGCTCCGCGATCGCGCCGATCGGAGGGGACTCGTAGACGACCATGGGGCCAGGCAAGAACTGAAAACGTGTATGATGCATGGGTATGGCGGCGCCGAAACCGGCCTCGAACGCTAGCCTCGCGAGCTCCAAACGCAGGCGCGCGATCACGCCGGCGTCGAACCAGAGGGACGCATCGGTCAGCGAAGTGGCCGCGCGCCCTTCTCCGACGAGACTCCCAAGGTCCGCGAGGAGCGCGAGGTTCGCCTCGAATCCGCGCGTGATCGAAACGCGCGGTCCGCCGAGCTCGACGCGGGCCAGGTAGCTCGTGACGACGGCGCTCGCGTTCGCGACGTCGATGCCGAGGCTCGTCGCGACCATGAACCCAACCCGTGCGCGCAACGCGAAGAATCGCGACACCTCGCGCGTCAAGTCTGCGAAGCCAAGCGCGCCGAACGAGATCGTCGGAGCCAAGAATGTCGTCGTAGCAAACGCGCCTCCAACGCGCAGGTGCCACGCGGGCGGTGGCAGAGAAGGCGGTGGCGGCGACGGTGGGAGATCGGGCTCGGTGTGCACGATCTTGACGGGCTCGGGCTCGACGGTCAGCGCCGCGATCACAGCGAGGGCGGTCGTCGCCGTCGCGCACGTCGGATCGGAGACGCTGCGACGCGTGCTCGCCTCGCCGTGCTTTAGCTCGATCTGCGCGAGAAACGAGCCTTCGTTCTCCGTGGTGCGCACGGTCATCGACCACTCACCTCCGCTCGAGCGTCTTGCGTGAGTCGCGCGCGAGACGAACGCCGACCAAAAGACATCGTCGTTCGGACAGCCCTGCGGCGCGGAGTAATCGAGTGAGACGGTCTCGTCCGCGCGCGCGTCGCCAGCGAGCAAGCCCACCGCGAGCGCGAGAGCCTCAGCTAGGTGGCGTGTAGCCGAGCACCGGCGAGAGCCAACGCTCAGCCTCTTGTTGGCTCTCGCCCATCCGCCTTGCGTAGTCTTCGACTTGATCACGACCGACACGGCCCACCATGAAGTATCGCGCCTCGGGGTGCGAGAGATAGAGTCCGCTGACGCTCGCGGCAGGTGTCATCGCGCAGGACTCGGTGAGCGCCATGCCGATCTTGGTCGCGTCGAGCAGATCGAACAACGCGCGCTTCGGCAAATGGTCTGGGCACGCGGGGTAGCCTAAAGCAGGCCGAATCCCGCGGTAGTTCTCTGCGATGAGATCCTCTCTGCTGAGTTTGTCCGGCTCGAACCCGCACTCGCGACGCACGCGCTCGTGCAAGAACTCCGCGAAAGCCTCAGCCAATCGATCCGCGAGCGCCTTGGCGATGATCGACTGGTAGTCGTCGAGAGCGTCCTTGTACTCCTTGCTGAGCGCGTCCGCGCCGAGCCCGGCGGTCACCGCGAACGCGCCGACATAGTCGTTCACGCCGCCGCCTTGGGGCGCGACGAAGTCCGAGAGCGACGCGTAAGGTTTTCCCACCTCGGCGCCTTGCTTGACGAGCTGTTGTCGAAGCATCGGGAAGCGCGCGCGCACTTTCTGCCGAGACTCGTCCTCGTACAAGACGATGTCGTCGGCCTCGCTCTGCGCAGGGAAGTAGCCGTACACGGCGTTCGCGGTGAGGCGCTTGTCTTTGATGATGCGATCGAGGACCTGCTTGGCGGACTCGAACAGATCGCGCGCCGCAGCGCCTTGCTCGGGATCTTCGAGGATGGCGGGGAACCGACCGCGCAGCTCCCACGCAGTGAAGAAGAACGTCCAATCAATGTATTGTGCAACCTCTTCGAGCGGGAAATCACGGAGCTCTCGCGTCCCAACGAACGGCGGCTTCGCGACCGTTGATACGTCATGCTTCACCTTCGGAGCGTTCGCGCGCGCGGCGGCGAGCGTGACGAGCGGGCGCTCCGTCTTCTTGGCGAAGAGCGCGCGTAGCTGCTTCTGATCGGCCTCGTTCTCGATCGCGAACGCTTCCTTGCGGCGCTGATCGAGCAGCGCAGAGACGACTCCCACCGCACGTGATGCGTCGAGCACGTGCACCGTGGGCTGCTTGAAGTGCGGCGCGATCTTCACCGCGGTGTGCTGTCGGCTCGTCGTCGCCCCGCCGATCAACAACGGCAGCGTGATGCCTCGACGATCCATCTCCTTGGCGACGAAGGTCATCTCGTCGAGCGAAGGCGTGATGAGACCGGAGAGACCGATCACGTCGACATTCTCCTTGAGCGCGGTCTCGAGGATGGTCTCGCACGACACCATCACGCCCAGATCGAGCACCTCGTAGTTGTTACAGCCGAGCACCACGCCGACGATGTTCTTGCCGATGTCGTGCACGTCGCCCTTCACGGTCGCGAGCAGCACCTTGCCCTGCGTGCTCTTGCCGGTCGCGGCCTTCTCCGCCTCCATGAACGGCAGCAAATAAGCCACCGCGCGCTTCATCGCGCGCGCGCTCTTGACGACCTGCGGGAGGAACATCTTGCCCGCGCCGAAGAGCTCGCCGACGATCTTCATGCCGTCCATGAGCGGGCCCTCGATCACGTCGAGCGGCTTGGGGAGCTTGGCGCGCGCCTCTTCGACGTCCACCTCGATGAACTCGACCATGCCGTGCACCAGCGCGTGCGCGAGTCTCTGCTCGACGGGGTGATCGCGCCACGCGAGATCGATGACCTTCTTCTGACCCTTGCCCTTCACTTGCTCGGCGAGCTCCACCATGCGCTCGGTCGCGTCGGCTCTGCGGTTGAAGATGATGTCCTCTACGTGCTCGAGGAGGTTCTTTTGGATGTCGTCGTACACGACGATTTGGCCCGCGTTCACGATGCCCATGTCCAGGCCCGCCTTGATCGCGTGGAACAAGAACGCGCTGTGGATCGCCTCGCGCACGGCGTTGTTACCGCGGAAAGAGAAGCTCAAGTTGCTGATGCCGCCGGAGATGTGCACGCCAGGACATTTGTCTTTGATGATGCGCGCCGCCTCGATGAACGCCTTGGCGAACTCTGCGTGCTCCTCTATGCCGGTGGCGATCGCGAGGACGTTCGGATCGAAGATGATGTCCTCCGGTGGGAAGTCCACCTTCTCGGTCAGCAGCTTGTACGCGCGCTGGCAGATCTCCACCTTGCGTTGAACGGTGTCGGCTTGGCCCTTCTCGTCGAAGGCCATGACGACGACGCCTGCGCCGTAGCGCATGATCGTGCGAGCCTTGTCGAGAAAATCCGCCTCGCCCTCTTTCAGGCTGATCGAGTTGACGACGGGCTTGCCCTGCACGCATTTGAGACCGGCGAAAATCACGCTCCATTTGGAGCTGTCGATCATGATGGGGACGCGCGAGATCTCCGGCTCGGTCGCTACCAAGTTGAGGAACTTGGTCATCGCGGCCTCGCCGTCGAGCATGCCCTCATCCATGTTCACGTCGATCAAGTTGGCGCCGCTCCGCACTTGATCGAGGGCGACCTCGAGCGCCTTGTTGTAGTCGTTGTTCTTGATCAGCTCGGCGAACTTCGCGCTCCCGGTGACGTTGGTGCGCTCGCCGACCATGGTGAAGTTGGTCTCGTCCGTGAACGTGTACGTCTCCAGGCCGCTGAAGCGCGTGAGGTGCGCGGGCTCCACCGCGACGCGCGGCTTCTTGCTCGCGACGGCTTTGGCGATCGCGCGGATGTGATCGGGCGTGGTGCCGCAGCAGCCTCCGACGATGTTGACCAGGCCGGCATCTGCCCACTCCGAGAGGAAGGCAGCGGTCTGATCTGGCTGCTCGTCATAGCCGGTCGCCGCGAGCGGATTGGGAAGGCCCGCGTTCGGATACGCAGAGATCAGCCTCCCCGTGATCTGCGAGAGGCGCTCCACGTACGGCCGCATCTCCTCTGCGCCCAGCGCGCAGTTGAGTCCGACGCTCATCGGCTTGGCGTGCGCGATGCTGGTATAGAACGCGTCGATGGTCTGACCCGAGAGCGTGCGCCCGCTGCGATCGGTGATCGTCACCGAGATCATGAGCGGCAGCCGCACGCCCTTCTCCAAGAAGACCTCCTCGATCGCGACGAGCGCGGCCTTCGCGTTGAGCGTGTCGAAGATCGTCTCCACCAACAACAGATCGCTGCCGCCGTCGATGAGCCCTCGCACTTGTTCAGCGTAGGAGACGCGCACTTCGTCGAAGCTGACGGGGCGGAACGAGGCGTCGTTCACGTCTGGGGAGATGGAGAGAGTCTTGTTCATCGGGCCGATCGCACCAGCTACAAAGCGCGGCTTTTTTGGATCTTTTAGCGTGTACTCTGCAGCTACCTTCTTGGCGAGCTTGGTCGCCTCGACGTTGATCTCGTACGCGAGCTTCTCCATCGCGTAGTCCGCTTGCACGATGGACGTCGCGTTGAACGTGTTGGTCTCGATGATGTCACTGCCCGCATCGAGATACTGCGCGTGCACCTCTGCGACGACGCCAGGCTTGGTGAGCACGAGCAGATCGTTGAAGCCCTTCACGTCCTTGCCGTGCGAGGCGAAGCGCGCCCCTCGGTAGTCGGACTCTTGCAGCTTGTACTGCTGGATCATCGTGCCCATCGCGCCGTCGAGGACGAGGATGCGCTGCTTGGCGAGGTTGATGAGATTGGCTGTCATGACGATGCTCTCTTGCCGTTTCTGTTGACGTGACCGATCGCTGTGACGACCGAGAGGTGAGGGGGGCGCCTCTCTCTCGAAGTGACCGCGCATGAATCGACGGTGAAGCCCGCTTTGACGAGCGCGCGCTTGAGCGCGGCGGGGGCTTGCCCCAGGTTCGCGTGCCCGTACGCGGCGGCGAGTGCGTGCTCTTCATGCGTGTCCAGCGTGACGACCACCAACCGCCCGCCCTGTCGCAGCACGCGCCTCGCTTCGCCAAGCGCGGTGGACGGATCGTCCAAGTACACGAGCACGTTGAACGCGAGCACCACGTCGAACGACGCGTTCGCGAACGGCATGTCCCGAATGTCTCCTTCGACGACGTTGCCGAGAGCCGTTCTGAGGCGCTTCTTGGCCGCCGATACCATCTTGCTGCTCTTGTCCAGGCACGTGATGCTCTTGGCGTGCGGCGCCAACATCGACGCGAGCGCGCCGTCTCCAGAGCCGACGTCCAGCACGTCACCGAGATCGATCAGGCCCATCACGCCGCGCGCGAGCGACTCCCAGGTGCGCCCTGGCGAGTAGTGCTGCTCCATCTCTCCAGCGAGGGCCTCGTGCCACCCCTCGGGAGTCTTCTTCGCTCTCTCGAGCGTGCGCAGTCGCTCGACGTCCTTGTCGATCGCGCCGCCCTTCGCCGAGCCACGAACGAGCGGCCACATGTCATCGGCGGGAGCGGGCATCTTCGCGGCCAGCTCATACACCACGCGCGAGCCCTCCCTCCGATCTCTCACGAGCCCCGCCGCAAGCATCTTCGCGAGGTGCATGGAGACGCGCGATTGACCGAGCTGCGTGACGGCCACGATCTCCGTTACCGGCAAGGGGCCATGCTCGAGCAGCGCCAAGAGCCGCACCCTCGTGGGCTCCGCGAGCACGGAGAGCAGGTCTGTGGCGGCCTCGAGAGTCATCAGTCCATCATGATAAGATGATGGCCATGGTTTGTCGAGGCCGCTCCTCCCTAGGCTCGCCAAGTCATCGGTGGGCTCAGGCGGTCGGTCTGAACGGCAGAGTCACGATCGCGCGGGTTCCGCGGCCGATTTCGCTTTTGTACTCGAGGGTGCCGCCGTGTTGGACGACCACGCCTTTGGCCAGCACGACGCCCAACCCAGTGCCGCCATCGCGGGTGGTGAAGAAGGGCGTCCCGACGCGAGAGAGGTCCGCTTCGCTGATGCCCTTGCCGGTGTCCGCTATTTCGATGCGCGCGCCCTCGGCTTCGTCGCTGTTCACGCGGACCACCACGGACCCTCCGCGCGGCGTCGACTCCACCGCGTTGCCGACGAGGTTGAGCAGCGCCTCCTTCAGGCGGCGAGGATCGCCGATGATGGTCCACGTCGTCGGAGCGCGAGACAGCGAGACCCCAGCGGAGGCCGCGCGCGCTTCGAGGACCGCGAGCACGTCGTCGACGAGCACGCCCAGCTCCACGGGCTGCGGCTTCAGCTCCTCGAGCGGTCGCGAGAACGAGAGGTAGTCGCGGAGGATCGACTCCATGCGCGAGACCTCCTTCTGCATCACGTCCATTCGCTCCTTCGCCTTCTCTTCGAGAGGCGATTTTGCGACGAGCCCGAGGAGCCCCTTCACCGCAGAGAGCGGGTTCTTCAGCTCGTGGGCGACCTTCGCGCTCAGCGACTCCAAGCGGCTGGCGCGCTCCGCCTGCGCAGCCAGGATCTCTTCTCTGAGCTGATCGATCTCAAGGCCCGCGCGACGATATGCGTCGTTCACGTTGTATGACCCCGCGCGCAGCAACACGATCGCATGAAGCAGCGCCCACGCGAACAGCAGGCTGCGATAGGGATCGGCGACCGCGGGTCCGAACCAAGGTCCAGGGCACAACAGCATGGCGACGACCAACACCAGCGTGACGCCGAGCGCGAAGACCCCCTCGCGACCACGACCGAAGACCGCGAAGCCCGAGCCGACGTGGCCCATGACCGCCGGCCACAGAGGGCTCACGAGCCCGCCCGTGAGCAAGACTGCAGCCGATTGGCCGAACAGCGCTGCCAATTGTGCGGCGAGGAGCTGGCGCGTGGTCAGCACGCGTCGCGTGGCCAGGCGCACGTCGAGCATCGTGAAGAGCAGCACCGCCGCGAACGTCCCTGCAAGCGCGAGAGTTCGCCAGACCGAATAGCCGCTCGCCGCCAGGAGTCCGACGACGATGAGCGCGTTCGGCAGCATTCGCGACGGTCGTGCGCGAACCCACTCCGTCACGACCGCGCGCAGCTGCGCGGCACGGAGCGCATCGAACTTCGGGCCGCTCTTGTCGAGCCCAGATGCCGCGCGCTCACGCTCCATGGCTGGATGTGACGCACTGCGCAGCCCGCCGTCAAGCGTTTGCGACCAGTGAAGCGAGAGGTTTGGACTCCGCGGGATGCAGGTATGATCCAGCTCGTCGATGACCAAGGAGGGCGCACCGCAGAACTCCAAGCCGACTGGCGCGGTCAGTCGAGCGCGTGAGGTGTTCGCGCAGTGGCTCGCACGCACGGGGGATTATCGAGTCGCCGCTCAGCGCGCGGGAGTGTCCGAGCGAACAGGACGTCGATGGAAGGCAGAGCCTTGTGCCCCGCTGGATTCTGGCGTCGCCGTAGTCGGCAGCAAGACGACAGTGCTCGGCGAGCCGACGCGCTTCATCGGACGCAACGGCGCGCTCGGCGCCATCCACAAGCTGTTCGCGGAGGGCGCGCGCATCGTGAGCGTGCTTGGCCCCGCAGGCATCGGCAAGACGCGCTTGGTGCTGCGCTACGCCGATCTCCACGCTTCCTCGTACCCAGGCGGTGTCTTCTTCTGCGACGTGAGCACGGCCACGAGCACGGACGCGCTGGTCGCCGCGATCGCAAAGACTCTCTCGGTGCAGCTCGCCTCGCGTGGCTCAGACGAAGATCGCGTCGCGCAGGTTGGTCACGCGCTCGCGTCGCGCACGGACTCGCTGCTCGTGCTCGACAACCTCGAGCAGGTCGTGTCGGTCGCCGCTCCTCTGGTCGGCGCGATCGCGGGCAAGGCGGCGCGCACGGCGCTGTTGCTCACGAGCCGCGTGCAGCTACGGACACAAGGAGAGGTCGCGTGGCACGTGGAGGCGCTCGCCACTCCGCACGGTGAGGTCACGGCGAAGGCGGCGCTCGCGAGCGAGGCTATCGAGCTGTTCGTGGATCGCGCGCAGCTGGTCCGCTCGGGCTATGTGCTCACGGACGCCGACGCGCCCATCGTCGCGCAGATCACTCAACGCCTCGACGGCAACGCGCTCGCGATCGAGCTGGCCGCGGCGCGAATGGGGATCCTCACGCCAGCCCAGATTTTAGCCCGTTTGGAGAAGCGCTTCGATCTGCTCGTGGGAGGAGCGCGCGACGCTCCTACGCGGCAAGTGTCGATGCGCGCCGCGCTGGATGGGTCGTGGGATCTGTTGACCGAGCACGAACGAGCCGCGCTCGCGCAAGCGTCCGTGTTCGTCGGTGGGTTCTCTTTGGAGGCGGCGGAGCACGTGCTGTCGTTGGGCGATGGCGCCGCCGAGGTGCTCGACGTGCTCGAGTCGCTCCGTCAGAGCTCGCTGGTGCGCGCGCGGACAGGCGAGGGCAGCGAGGTGCGCTTCATGCTCTACGAGACCGTGCGCGACTACGCGCGCGAGCAGCTCGACAAGCAGCGCGACGAGAAACGCGATGGCGACGACGCTCGCAGGCGCTTCGCCAGGTATTTTCTCGAGCGAGCGCGAGAGTGGCAGAAGGCGGTCGATCGCGCAGGAGGCGCAGAGGTCCGAGCGCGCGCGACGACCGACATGGAGAACGTGCTCGCCGCTCACAGAGGCGCTGTGCTCGTGAAGGACGCGGCGCTCGCGTTCGACATCGCGCTCACCTTGGGGGCGCTCTTGCCCGGACGAAATCGAACAGAGCGAGACGTCTACGAGCGCACGCTGTCGCTCGAGACCCAAGACGAGGCGCGCGTCGTGCGCGTGCTCGCCGCGCGTGGAAACGCAGAGCGCGTCGCTGGAGACGTCGACGTCGCGAGGGCAACGTACGAGGAGGCGCTGGCCCGCAGCAAGCCGGTCAAGGATCCCGGTCTCTCTGCGCTCGCTTGGACGGGGCTCGGCGTCGTGCACCAGAACGCGGGTCGGCACCTCGATGCGATCGCGGCCTACGAAAAGGCACTGCCACTCGCCGAGCGCGCGAAGGACGAGGAGCTCGTTGGGCGCACGCTCGGGCACCTAGGCGTTGCTCATCGCGTCGTGCGTCATGACGAAGAGGCGATGGCGTACTCACAGCGCGCGTACGCGAGTCACAAGAAGACAGGCGCGACGCGGCTCCTCGCGGCCGAGGCGCTCGCGATGGGCACCGTGTACCAGCAACACGGCGAGCCGGAGCGCGCGCGACAGCGCTATGAAGAAGCGAGCGAGCTCACGCGCGGCGTGGGCGACGAGGGGCTCGAGGCGTCCGTGCTCGGAACGCTCGGCACGCTCTACGGCGAGCTCGGCGAGGTGGATCTCGCGCTCTCTCACTGCCAACAAGCGTACGACATCTCCGTTCGACTCGGCCTCAAGCGCCTCGAGGGTCTCGCCCTCGGAAACCTCGCAACCATCTATTTTCAGCTCAATCGCTTCGATGATGCGCGCACCTCGATGCAGCGCGCCGTTCAAGTGATCGAGGCCGCGGGCGACCAACTCCACCAGGGCATCTTCACCGCGCACCTCGCCGGGATCCTCGCAGCTCAAGGCGCGCTGAAGGACGCCGAGTCTCTCATCGTCGACGCGGAGAAGGTGCTCGCCAAGCGGGACCCTCACGCGTGGGGCCCTGCGGTCAGCTTGCAGCACGCGTGGATCGAGCTCGCGAAGGCCAAGCGCGCGTCGTCCGCCGCGGAGGCCGAGCGGTGGCGCGACAGCGTGCGCGTTCGCATCGAGAACATCCCGCACGAGGCGAGCGATGACGTGCGCGTGAACGTACGCATGCTCAGGCTCGCGCTCGCCGCGCCGATGGATTCGACGACCGATCTCGATCCGCACGCGCTCACGATCAGCGAGGACGCCGCGCTGGTGCGCACGCCGATCGGATCGCGCATCGAGCTCGATCGCAGGAGAAACGTGAGACTCGTGTTGAAGGCGCTGGTCGAGAGTCACGCGGCACGCAGAGGACTCCCGCTGAGCGTGGAGGATCTTCTCGCCGCGGGTTGGCCCGGCGAGAAGGTGTTGCGTGAAGCGGGCGCGAGCCGCGTGTACGTCGCGCTAGGCACGCTCCGAAAGCTCGGATTGCGAGACGCGATCAAGAGCCGAGACGGCGGATACCTGCTGGATCCAGAGCTCAAGGTCGTCGTGACCAAGCCCCTGGGATCGAAGACTCGCTAGTACCGCGATTCCGTCGAAACGACGGGTGCTGCGCACGAGCAGCTTCGCTGCAAATCGCGGCACTAGACGGTCTACTTGGGCTTCGCCCAAACCCAGAAATTCGCTCCCGCGAATTTCCTAGTGCCGTCGATTCAATAGAATCGAGGCACTAGCCCTTTCCAGCGTCCACGGGTCCGTCGGTCGGCGCGTCCTTTGGAGCGTCGAGCGCTGCGTCGGTCCCTCCATCTCCTTGAGGGGCACACTCGACGAGCGGATCCACGTGCGCGAGATTTCCCGCCACGCTCTGAGATGCGGTGAAGCCAATGCCGACCGAGATGCCGTCGCAGGTCGTGTTCGGATCCGTGCGACCGTCCGCGAGCACGTCCAGGCCCGTGCTCAAGAAGTTCTGCATGAGCGTGTAGTTCGGGTCGGACTCGCAGAACCCGATCAGGCGAAATCCGAGCACGACGTCCTCCTTGCGCGCGCGCCCTGCGATCGTGCCGTCGTCGATCGCCCACGTCCCGTCCGCGGCCTTCTTCAGTCGACCCGCGACGACGCCCTTCGAGAACTTCAGTGGGAAAGCAGTCGCGAGCGCGCGGTGACCTGGGAACCAAAGCACTGTGTCCGTGGGCAGCTGCACGATGATGTATCCGTTCTTCACGAACGCGTCGGGATCCGCGAGCACAGCGTCAGGGAGGTTCGGTCCAGGAGTCTTGACCGTGACGGCGTCATCACTGATCAACCACGGCGAGTCCGCGGTGAAGCACGGGTGGTTGCGCCACGTCGGCTGCGAGCAATCCCACGGCAACGGGGCCATCAATCCCGGAGATGGATAGAAGTCCACGCGCACATGATCGTCAGTGTCTTTGCCGTTGTACTTGGTAATCCGAATAATGAAGTTGTAATCGCCGCGACAGAGAGCGCAGTTGAACGCCTCGTCATTCAAGCCGTATTTTCCGCCTACTTCGGGGATCGTGGAGGCTTGCCCCTCCAATTTTCCAAACGTATTATCGCGACAGTAATTGCCATCTACGGGGATGGCGGCGCCGTTGGGTTTGCAGCTCACGATTGGGTTCGCTGTGTCGCATGTGGGAGAGGAAGTGCACGTGTTGTCCACGTCCATGCCGAGGTCTTGCCAAGCGTTGCTGTTGGCGGTGCCGTCTGCGTTGCGCGAGCCCATTCGTAGCGCGCGGATGGCGAGATAGATGGGCGCGTCTTCGGTTGGGTCTGCGCTCTTGGGACGGTCGGCGACGGTCGGCATCTTCGCGCTGTAACAGCCCGCGCTCCCTGTGCCGCTCCACCACCCGATGCCGTCACCCTGAGGCGCGGCGGCGTCTGGTCCTGACTTGACGAGGTCGGACGTGTAGATGTTGCAGAAGACGGTGAACAGCGCGGCGCCTGCGCTGACGAAGGCGGCGACCCTGGTGCTGGACCTCACGCGAGCAGATTATCTGGCCTTCGTCGCGGTGACCAGGATAGCCGAGGGGAAACCTGGGAACACATCGCGCTCGGCGTTCGTGGTGAAACCGGCGCGCTCGAGCTTTCGCCAGATCGCAGGCCAGGTGAACGTCAGGTAGTACATGACGAACTCTGGCTTCAGGACGGCGTTTCGCGCGCGCATGACCGCGTTGAATCCGCGCGCCATCCACCAGCTCGGCTCGGTCACGCTAGGGATCTCGCTGGTGACGAACACAAAGCGTCCTCCGGGCACGAGCGCGCGGTAGATGCTCGCGATGAAGCGCGGTTCGTCGCGCTCCAAGATGTGACCGAACGCGCCCACGCACGTCACGAGGTCGAACTCTTCTCGGAAGGGCATGTCGAGCGCGTCTCCGCGCACGAGCTCCACGCGCGCGTCTCCGGGTGCATCCGCGAGCCTATTTTTAGCCTCCGCGAGCATTCCCTGACTCTCGTCGATGCCGACGACTCTCGACTCGCAGATCGCGCGGAGCCAACGCATCGCGGCTCCGGTGCCGCAGCACACGTCGAGCGCGGAGCGGACGGGTCCGATGCGATTGACCATGGGTTGGAGGATCGCGTCAGGCGTGCGGAATGGAGTCTTGTCGAATTTGGGCGCGATCAGATCGTAGCCACGCTGCGTCGATGAGAGCGCTTGCTGCATGAGTTCGACAAGACTCCATTCCGCACGCCTGACGCGATCCTGCAACCCATGGTCAATCGCATCGGTCCCGTCCGCTCCGCGCTCGACGTTTGCTGCGGCACCGGAGCCGCGATGCGTTGGCTCCGCGCGATCTGCGAGACGAGAGTCG
>JANYHY010000387.1 GCA_025362165.1 Myxococcales bacterium
ATCGAGCGCGTCAATCAGGCGAGCCAGAGCCTCCAATCGACGCTCGAGCACATCGATCACGTCGCCGATCGCCTGGACAAGGGCGAGGGCACGATGGGCAGGCTCACCAAAGACGACGCGCTCATCAACGAGGTGCAAGGCATCGCGGAGGGCGTCAACGATCTCGTGAGCCCGATCTCGCGCCTCCAGGCGATCGTCGGTCTTCGCAGCGACTACAACTTCCTCGCCAACACGATCAAGAGCTACGTAGAGGTTCGACTGCAACCGCGCGAGGACAAATACTACTCGCTCGAACTCATCAACGACCCGCGCGGAAAGACGACGTTCACGCAGACGGACGTGGACACCACCAACCCCACGCAGCCCGCGCACTACCGAACGATCACGACTACGACCACGGACGCGTTCCGCTTTTCGTTGCAGTTTGCACGTACTTTGGGGCCGTTCACCGGGAGATTCGGCATCAAGGAGTCGACGGGCGGCATCGGGCTCGACATCCACTTGTTCAACAAGCGCTTCGAGATCGTCAACGACGTCTTCGGCTTCGGCGAGGAGATCCAGCCGCGGTACCGCGTGTACCTCTCGTACCAGTTCATCAACCGGCTGTGGCTGCTTGGCGGCGTGGACCACCTCTTCCTCTCGAACCGCCGCGACTACTTCGTCGGCCTCATGCTCCGCTTCACGGACGACGATCTGAAGTCGGTCTTGCCGTTCTCTGGCGGCATCAAGCCGTAAGAGATCGCTTCAGCGCGACCGCTTGGAGCTGTGACTTGCGCTCGGCGCGGGCTTTCCCACAGACGGCGTGGCCTTCGGCGCGGAGGTCGATGGCTTGGGTGCCGGCGTGGGCGCGGCGACTGGTGTCCTTGGTGGCGACGCGCTCGGCAGCGGTGTCGGCGCAGGCGCGGACACGCTCGTGACTGGCGAGGCCTGCGTCGCGGGAGCACTCGACTGCGCGTTGAGCATCCACGCGGCGAGCCCTCCCACGAGCACCAACGCGGCGATCGAGGCGATGATCCACGGTGTTCCACTTCGTCGCGGAAGAGACACCTCTTCGGTCTTGAACTCGACGGTCGCTGCGAGCGCGATGTGCTCGGAGGGTTTGAGCGGCATGATCAGACCGAGAGGCGCGAACCCGATCGCTGGAGTCGGCGGCGCGAGCGACGACACCTTGCGCTTTTGGAGCCACACCTTCTCGAGCGACGCTCCGCACACGTCTTCATCGAACCCATGCCCCACGAGCCACTTCGCGAATGCGACTCCAAGATCGCGCACCGACGGCCAGCGCTCATGCGGCTTCTTCGAGAGCCCTTGGTGGATGATCGCGACGATCGCCTCATCGATGTCACCGCTCAGCAAAATCGGCGCTGGCTCGCTTTCGAGGATCGCCTTGAACATGTCGTATTGAGTGGCGCCGCCGAACGGCACCCTACCGGTGAGCAGCTCGTAGAGCACGACGCAGAGCGACCAAACGTCAGTGCGCGCGTCGAGCTGCTTGTCGCTGATTTGCTCAGGAGACATGTAAGCCGGTGTTCCTACGAGGGTCCCCTCCTGGGTCACGCGCTGCCCTCCGCGCTGCAGACGCGCGAGCCCGAAGTCGATCACCTTGGGCTGCATGCGCTGCTCTTCGTCGACCGAGAGGAACAAGTTGGCCGGCTTCAGATCGCGGTGAACGATCTTCTTGGCGTGGGCCGCGGCGAGACCGTCGATGATGGGCAAGAGCAGCTTGAGCGCCTGCGACGCTTGCAGCGGACCCACGCGCTGGAGGAGCTCCTCGAGAGACTCCCCCTTCAACAGCTCCATCACCAAGTACGGATCGCCGCGCGGCGTCTCGCCGTAGTCGAACACGCGGACGATCGCCGGGTGCTCCAACGCAGCGGCCGCGCGCGCCTCACGCAGCAAACGCTCGGCGCCGTCTCCCTGTCCCCCACGCACGAACAGCTTCAGCGCGACCTCGTTGTGCAGCGTCTGGTTCAGCGCGATCCAAACCTGACCGACTCCGCCTTGCCCCGCGAGGCGCACCAACTCGTAGCGGTCCGCGATGACCGCACCTGGCACGTACACCGACGATGTCGGCGCTGTCTCTGGTTCTGCGATCGCAGACATGGATGAGACAGGATAGCGCGAATCGATGCGTAAACGTGCGCCTTCCAGAGGCAACTGAGGGGTGCGGCATCAAGGCTTAGTCGTGAGAGGCGTCAGTCACGCCCGCATCAGCGACACCGCACCCTGAGGAGTGACAAACGCCGCAGGCTCCTGCGACGCAGGACGTCTCGCTGTAGATGCACGACGCAGGACAAAACACCGCCGGGCCGGTGCACTGCTTGCGCCGCGCGTCGAAGTCCGCGTTGAACTTCGCCTGGTCGCTCTTGTTGACGGCCGCGTTGCCGCAGCTGGGGCAGCCGCAGGGATCTCCTTCGTTGATCGCCACGCAGTCGGTCGCCGACGCGCACTTTTGGTTGTAGTCGCTCGCGTGGATGGGTTGAGGCGGCGAGGTGGTGCCGCCGGGCGAGGTCGAAGCGCACGCGGCGACTGTGCCGAAGAACAGAGCGACGAGATTGAACGGGGCGAAGCGCATGAATCAACCATAGAGCAACGCGCGTGCCTCTCCACCAACCCTCGACTGCTGCGCGCATTTGAGTTTCTTGGCCGTTCGCGGATGATCAAGGAGTCGCGGATTGGCACACTCTCCTCGGATGCCAGGCGCTACGCTCATGGCCATGTCTCGCGTGGGCAGAGCTGATTTCCAGCCGATCGAGGTGGGCGCCAATGATCGCGTGTTCGTGCTGACCGGCGCGGGCATCAGCGCCGAGAGCGGCATCGCTACGTTCCGCGACGCTGGCGGCTTGTGGGAGAAGCACCGAGTCGAGGACGTCGCATCCCCCGAGGGGTGGCGCAAAGATCCGAAGCTCGTGTGGCGCTTTTACTCGTTGAGACGCGCGCAAGCGCTCACTGTCGAGCCGAACGCCGCGCACATCGCGCTCGCAAAGCTCGAACGTGCGATTGGAGACCGCCTCTTCTTGTGCACGCAGAACGTGGACCCGCTCCACGAGCGCGGTGGCAGCGAGCGAGTCTTGCACATGCACGGCGAGCTGATGAAGAGCCGGTGCTCGGGCTGCGCTCGCGCGCCCTTCACCGACGACAAGAGCTACCCCGACGCATTGCCTGTGTGCGATCGCTGCGGTGGCGCGATCAGGCCGCACATCTGCTGGTTCGGCGAGATCCCGTTCGACATGGAAGTGATCGGCGATGCGCTAAGACGCTCGACCGTGTTCGTCACGATCGGCTCGAGCGGCGCTGTGTATCCCGCGGCCGGCTTCGTCCGCGCGGCGCGCTCGTTTGGGCAACGCACGATCTATGTCGGACCCGAAGAGCCCGAGAACGCCAGCGCGTTCGACGAGTGTCGCTTGGGGACGGCGACCCAAGTCGTGCCGAGCTTGTTTTCGGCATGAAAAGAAGGCGGTGGATGATCACGATCGGTGTCGTCGTCGGGCTGTACCTCGGAGTCTGCGTGCTCGGTCGGCTCGTGTATCGCTCGCTGCTGTATCCGGCGCCTCCCGGGCGATCCAACACTGCGGCCCCGAGCGACGCGAGCGATCTTTGGGGTGAGACAACCGGACCACGCGCGCACGCTTGGCTCTTCGCGCACGGCGGCAGGACGCTGATCGTGAAGCTGCACGGCAACGGCGAGACCATCGACGACGGCGTGAGCGACGCGCGGGAGCTGGTCTCGCGAGGCTTCGACGTCCTGCTCGTCGAGTATCCCGGGTACGGCTCGGCCGATGGCCATCCGACGGAGCCCGCGATCTACTCGGCCGCCGATGCGCTCATCGTCGCGACTCACGTCCCGCCCGAGCGCACCGTGATCTGGGGTACCTCGCTCGGCACCGGAGTCGCTACCGAGATGGCGAAGCGCCGCAAATGCAGGGCGCTGGTGCTGATGGCACCGTTCACGTCGATCCCCGACGTCGGTCAGCGCGTGGCGAAGATCCTGCCCGTCGGGTTGATCGTCGCGGACAAGTTCGACTCGTTGTCGAAGGCGGCTTCCATCGACGTGCCTGTGCTGATCATTCACGGCACGGCAGACGAGGTCGTCCCGTACGACATGGGAGTCACTCTCTCCAAGACGTTTCCGCGCGCCAACCTCATGACGATCCAGGGCGGACACCACAACGATCTGCTCTTCACGAGCGGCGACACGATCTACGAAGCGATCGCCTCACACGCGCGATGACTCGTCGCTAGCGTGGATCGGTTGCGGGCATGCCATGTCCTGGTCCGATGATCTCGGCCATCTTCGCTGCCGAGTCGAACGTGTGGACGTGCGGCGGATGGTGGCAGCTCGCGCAGAGATCCGCGCCCGGTCGGGGAACTGGAACCGCGACAACAGGCTTGCTCGCGTGCTTGCCAGACGGGCCGTGACAAACCTCACACTGCACGGACTCGAGCTTCTCGACGTGCGCGACTGTGCTGCCGCCGACCTTGTCGTAGCCGGTCACGTGGCAGCTCACGCAGTCGAGGTTGAACTCTTTGAACTGCGTGCTCAGCGTCGCGTACGCGTTGTGGTGCGCGGTCTTGTCCCAGAACTTGCGCTCGGATTTGTGGCACTCCGAGCAAGCGTCGATGCCCGCATAGAACGGATCGTCCGCGCCGGGCTTGGGCGGCAGCTTGCTCGCGAACGCCGCTTTGTTCGCGTCGTTCACTTTCTTGTAATATGCAAGTAACTCCTTGCCGACCGCGTCGTCCTTGCCGAGACCGTCGCGCACCTCCGTCACCGAGTAGCGGAGGAAGCTGCCCTTGGTCGGAGCTGGCGGAGTGTCGAGCGATTTCTTTTCGTCCTCGAGCTTTTGGAGATCGGCCTTCCGCGCGTCGATGTCACTGCGGGCAACCTTGCCCTCCTTCTCCCACGTCGCGATCTTGGCGCGAAGATCGTCGATACGCTTCACGAGGTCTTCGCGCTTTTTGGCTTGGTCGAGGCCGCTCGCGTCGGTGAACGTGAAGCCTCCGTCCCGCACGAAGAGATCGAGCGTGGCAAGTGTCTGCAAGTGATTGCCAGTCTGCGCGATGAGCACATCGCCCACGCGCTCGGCAGAGGGAGTGTCGGAGTTCACGTCTCCGCCTTGCCACGATGACCCCACGAGGATCGCTGTGAGCGTCGGCGCGATGTCTGCAATGCGCTTGGCTTCACCGCGACCGACCGACGCGAGCGCGATCATGATCTGGGCGCCCTGCTGCTTGCATGAGTCCACTTCTCGCTTGATAGCCTCTGCCGGCGGCGACGCTACGGGGCCTGCTGGCAAGCCGTCCGCGTCGAGCACAGCAACGCCGATGAAGCCGACCTTCACGCCGCCGATCTCGCGCACCGTCGATCCGACCCAAGCGTCCTTCGACGTCGTCGCGACGTTCGAGAGCAGGATCGATCCGCCGGTCGTCTTGCCGAGCCCGATCAGCTCGTCTTGTCCCGCAGCCCAGTCGTTGCGACCCGGCGTGAACGCGGTCAGGCCAAGGCTCTTGAGCGCTGCCGAGAGCGTCTCCGCCTTCGCGATCTCTTGCGCGCGGCGCTCTTCGCGCAGGGAGGGATCCATGAAGAAGAGCGGACCCGCCGCGACCAGCGCCGCATTGGGAGCGTGCGCGGACTCCGATCGAATGAACGACGCTGCGTGATCGAGGCCACCCAGCTGGTCTTTCACGCAGCCACAGGGCTCGAGGGCGCCAGCAAGATCGCTCACGAGGTAGATGCGCAGTGTCGGGCTCTCTGTGACGGGTGAGTCGGTTGGCTTGGGGGTGTTCGTGCCTTTGCAGCCCTGGCAGGCCGCTAGTGCAGCGCACGCGAGGGTGAAGGCGACTCCCAATCCCAACGCTGCCGACGCCCTACACTTCTTTCCGAAGAGAAGTTGCGTTCCGGCGCTGGCCGGCCGATCCTGTGTGCTGAGGCTCATCGTCTGCCGAAGCAATAGAGCTTATCGGTCGCACCTGCCACTCTTGTCGACGCCTCCTATGCACCCGTGAGATTTGGACCCTACCTCCTCGAGTCTCGGCTGGCCGTGGGTGGTACCGCGGAAGTCTACCTTGCCCGCTTGGCGGATCCGGCTGCGCCGCAGCGGCGCGTGATCGTCAAGCGGCTCTTGCCTGACTTCTTGCTGGACGAAGAAGCGCGCGGGATGTTCGAGCGCGAGGCTCAGCTGCACACGCTCGTCAAGCACGAGAACGTGGTCGAGGTGATCGGATCAGGCAAGAGCGAAGATGGCGAGCCGTTCCTCGCGATGGAGTACGTGGACGGCGTCGACGGTTATCGGCTCCTTCGCCGCGTGCGACAAGATGGCGGCTACATGCCTCCGCCGCTGGCTGCGCACATCGCGCGGGAGGTCCTGCGCGCGCTCGTCTCGGTGCACACGGCGGTCGACGCCAAGGGCCGGCCGCTCGGCATCGTCCACCGCGACGTCACACCCTCGAACATCTACCTCTCGCGCACTGGTCGCGTGAAGCTCGGGGACTTCGGGATCGCCGCTTCATCGGCGCTGCTCCGCCACGCGCAGAGCGCAGTGCTCAAGGGAAAGTTTGGATACCTCGCCCCCGAGCAGGTCGCCAACGAGCCGTTCGATCATCGCGCGGACCTCTTCAGCGTTGGCTCGGTGCTCGCGGAGATGCTCATCGGCGAGCCGCTCTTCGGCGGCGGCGGACAGCTCGCTGTGCTCTTGGCGATACGTGACTGCAGGCTCGACGCGCTCGCTGCGATCCGCGATCGCATGCCTCCCGCGCTGTTCGACGTGCTGCTGCGTGCGCTCACGCGCGATCCGGACGATCGCTTCCTCGACGCTCAGAGCTTCGCCGATGCACTGTTGCCGATCTTGCCCGGCGCCACCACCTCGACGCGTGAGCTCACCGACCTGGTGCAGCACGCTTCACTTTCGCGCTCGGCCGAGCTGGTTGCAGTGAGGGACAGCACGAAGATCCTCTCTGCGCGCCCGATCGAAGCGAGCGGGGTCGAAGAGGACCAGGA
>JANYHY010000401.1 GCA_025362165.1 Myxococcales bacterium
CACGAGTCTGCCGAACCGCTTCGTCTACCGCGAAGTGACCGAGCGCGCAGTCTCCGTGGACACCGCTGCGATGACCGAAGCGCTGGCCAAAGTCTACGGCGCCGACGTGATCGTCAAAGAGCTCACAGGTCACTGATCGCCTGAGCGCGGGGCTAGACCTGGTAGTCTCGAGTGGAGATGAGCACGGACTCGGAGCTCGAGGCGGGCGCAAGGTTGCTCGACCGCTACGTGATCATCGACAGGATCGCGGCGGGCGGGATGGCTTCCATCTACCGCGCGACGGACGAGCGACTCGATCGCGTCGTCTGCGTGAAGCTCCTCCGCGCGGTCGTCGAAGGATCGGGATCCACGAGCGGCGGACAAGCATACGACGCTAGCTACGCGCACTTTCTCCAAGAGGCGCTCGCGCTGTCTCGGCTCGCGCACCCCAACACGCTCAAGATCCACGATTTTGGCTATCTCGAAGAGACCGGCCGTCCGTTTCAAGTCTCGGAGTTCCTCGACGGCGGCACCCTCGAACAATACGTGCGCGCGAACGACGCGATCCCGCCTCTGGACGTGCTCGGGCTCTTGAAGCCTATCGTGGGCGCGCTCGCCGAGGCGCACTCGCACGGCATCATCCACCGCGACATCAAACCCTCGAACATCATCTTCGCGCGCGTGGGTGACGTGCTGATCCCCAAAGTGGCGGATTTTGGCATCGCTCGAAGCGACATCAGGAAATCTGGAGTCGACGAGGAGATCAGCGTCGTGACGCTCTATTCGCCGCGCTGGGCAGCGCCCGAGCAGCTCGCGAGCGGCGTGCAGGACGAGCGCACGGACGTCTATGCGCTCGCGCTCGTCGCGACGACCATGCTCACGGGGCGCGTGATGTTCGAGGGTCGCGACGTCCGACACACCTACACCGAGCGCATCATCGGCGACGCGCTCATCACGCGCAGACTCCGCGAGCTCGGCGTCGGCGGAGAGATCGCGCGCGCTCTCATGCACGCGTTGGCGGCGTCCCCGCAGCGCCGCACTGCGAGCGTGACAGCGTTCTACGACGAGCTGAAGGTCGCGGTGCGCGAAGGCAAGAACAAGGGACGCGCGCCGATGCCGACGTTCTCGAGCATCACGCTCGATGTCCCCGCGCACACTCCTGGAGAGGGCACCGCAGTAGAGCCCGCGTCGGTCGAGGTCTCGACGCTCGGGCAGCTCCTCATCAAGGTCGTGGACGTCCCCGAGCGCCTCGATATTTCGTTCCCTGGAGCGGGTGGCCCCATCCAAGCGCGCTTGACGACCCTGCCCGGACGCGATCGCGAGCTCATCGTGAGCGTGAAGGGCCTCAACTGCTTCGTCGGCATCACTGGCGCGACTGGTCGGCCTAGCCCATCCGTCCGTTGCGCCTCGGACGCCGACGTCGACTGCTTCTTGGCGTCACGCGAGCTGCTCGGGCGCTTGGGCTTGCGCTTCGGCACCCCGAGCTCTGCTGGGCAGGTGTTCCACGTGCACGGCCAAGAGTTTGTGATTCCCTCGAATCGTGCGACTCTGTGCGTGGCTCTCTTGGTCGGGAGCACGCGCGAAGTGGTCGTGATGTGCTTGCAGCCGTACCGCTGAGCGCTTTTTCTAGGGAGACGCGGTGTCGCAGCCGAGGAACGGGAAGCAGCCTGAGAGCGACCAGCCGTCCGTCGCGACGTCGACATCGCCGGATGGCGTGCCTGCGCAGCCCGCTCCCGCGCGCGCGTCGTTCCAGCGACCGCCGACGCCGACGACTCCGTTCCAGCCAATGCACGCGGCAGACATCGCCGCCGCCGCACCGAAACCTCCGCCCGCGAAGGCGCCGACTCCCTCCGTGCGGTCGCAGACGCCACCTCCGCCACCGGCGTTGATGTCGCAGACGCCACCTCCGCCGATCATGGCGAACCCCATGTCGCAGACGCCGCCGCCGAACGCGGTCGCGCTTCGTGTCGACCCCGGCTCGCAGCACCGCGCCGGCCACCTCACGCGCTCTCGCGTCTACTCGTTCGCGCTCGACGCGCACGGCCAGCCGACGGAGATCGGCTCGGGGCGCTTCGCCAAGGCCTACCTCGGCGAGGAGCGCTGGATCGAATCGACCACGGATTTCAGGCGCGCCATCGTCATCAAGATCTTGCAGCGCGGCGTCTCCGACGAAGACGCGATGCGATTCCAGATGGAGAAGGAGCTGCTCGAGCGCGTCCAGGGGCACCCGAACATCATCCGTCTCTATGCGTCCGGCGCAGGCGACGAAGGCGAGTTCATCCCTCCGCAGATCCGCGATCAAGTCGAACCCGAGTACATGATCCTCGAGCGCATGGACATGTCCGTCGAGGAGCGGCTCAAGGGCTCGCGCCAGAAGGGCCAGAAGGACGACCTGCTCGCCTGCACGATGCAAGAGCGCATCTTTCGCGTGCTGGACTACATGATCCCCATCGCCAGCGCGATCGAGTACGCGCACCTCGTTCGCAACGTCTGCCACCGGGACATCAAGCCCGCGAACGTGCTCATCGGCCTACCCGATC
>JANYHY010000408.1 GCA_025362165.1 Myxococcales bacterium
GAGGCCTCGAGCAGCGCGAGCAGCAGCGCGCCGGCCTCGACGTCATGGGCGTTCTCGTCGAGCAACGCCTCGAGCTCGCGCGACGCCTCGTCCGGCTTGCCAAACTCCTTGGCCAACAGCGCCGCGCGTTCTCTTCGGAGCGACGCGCGAACGTCTGTGTCTTGCGCTGCGTCGATTCGTTGCGCGAGCAACGACGCGAGCTTGTCACCGCGACCCGTCGCGCGATACGCCGCAGACAGCGCCTCTTGCGCGCTTGGATCGAGCGGATGCGCATCGAGCGCGTGCTCGAGGGCCCGCGTCCAGAGGTCGTTGTTCCCAGCCGACTGCGCGCGCTCCGCGACGGACATGCGGAGCGAGCGCGCTTCGTCTTCCGGCGCCGTGTCGGCGGCGCGCAGCGTGAGCTCGAGCGCGGCGGAGACGTCTCCGCGATCATGAGCGAGCTTGGCGCGAGTCAGCGCCGCCCACCGCGCGACGGCCGGCTCCTCCGCGGCGGCGGTCTCGCACGCGTCGAGCATCGCGTCGGCTTCCTCGAGCTGCTCCAAACGGAGCGCAAGCTCAGCGGCCTCCCGGACGATCTGCACTGGCGCATTGCCCGAGCGCACCCGAAGCCCGAGAGCGCGCAGCAGGGTCGACTCTCTACCTGGCTCGCGACCGACGCGCTCGAGCAGCGAGATGACCGCAGGCCGCCGCTCTTGCTCGCCGGAGATCACCCGCAGCGCCTCCTCTGCCCTCGCGACGTCGGGCTGCAGACCAAGCGCCGACTCCAGCAACTGCGCACCTTCGTCGATGGTCTCTGCCTTGCGCAGACGCACCGAGGCGAGCCTATAGAGGACGTCCGCCGCCGCACGCGGATCGCGCACGGTCGCTTCGAGCTCGATGCTCGCGAGACGCGCGAGCGCTTCCTCCTGCGAGCTGTGATCGCCGAGCTCACCGTAGAGTTTGTCGAGCGCGCGGAGCGCCTCCCGAGCGAGCGTGCCGCCCGTCTTCTCTGCGCGCATGAAGTACTCGGCGGCCAGCAGCGGATTGGAGACCGCAGCGGTCGCACCGGCTCGCATGAAGAGATCACCTGCGAGGCGTGGCGCGCTCGCATTCGAAGCCTTCTCGGCCTCGCCCGTGACCGCGTCGAGGTACGCGGCCTCCTTGCCCAGCTTGCGCGCGAGAGACAGCGCGCGCTCATGAACGATCGGAAGCGCGGGTGCCTCCCGCACGGCGCGAATCGCGGCTTCGATCGCGCGCGGCGAGTCTCCGACCTGCTCCTCGAGTATCTGCGCCAGCTCGCTCAGCACCTCGGCGGCCTTCGGTCCAACACCCGCGCGAGACAGGCGCGCCTCCAACGCGCGGACGAGCGGCGCGTGCATCTTGCGCAAGCGCAGCGTGTGCTCCAACCGCCGCGCCTCCACCTCCGAGCCTGCAGCGGCCTCGAACGCGCTCTCCAAAATCTCCTGCGCGCGCTCACCCTCTTCTTGACGCGACGCGAGCGCGGAGAGCTCCACGAGGACCTCGGCGCGCACGATGGGAGTCGCGTCCGTCACCTCGGTCTCGCGACGCACGACCGCCAAGAGAGCGCGATACGAGCGCTCCGCCTTGTCGAGCTGGCCATCGTCGCGCGCGAGCTCGGCGACGGTGCGTAAGATCTCCGGGTTGGCGGGATCGACCTTCGTCGCTGCCTCGAGCTCGGCGAGCGCCTGTTGTCGCTGCCCCATCGAGAGCGCGAGGCGCGCCATGTGGAAGTGCACTACCGCGCGCTCCTTGGGCCGACGACCCGCGAAAGCGTCCAGCATTCCCTTGAGCAGATCCTTCGCCTCGTCGACGCGCCCCGACAACCGCAGCGCCTCGGCGAGCCTCAGCTTGAGGGCGCGATCGTCCGGCGCGAGCGCTCCGGCTGCCTCGAGCAACGGCACCGCTTTCGCGGGCTGGTCACACCGCGAGAGGTAGAGATCAGACGCCTCACGCAATAACGCGAGCCGTTTCTGCGGGTCCGCCGCAGATGATTGATGAGTCAACAGATCCGCCAAAGGCACCCACTGCTCCGTCCGACGGTAGAGCCCCACGAGCACGTCCGCGGCCTCCACCGGCGTGCTCGGATCCGAGAGCGCATGCTCGAGGCGGTCCTGCGCGAGGTTGTCTTGGTGCGCGCGAACGAAGGCATGAGCGAGCCGCAGCAAGTACTTGGATCGCTCTTGCGGGAAGTCCGAAACGAGCTTGTCCAGGTACTCGGCGACGGTCGCCCAGTCCTCGCGCTTCTCTCGCACCTTCGCGAGCGCGTCGAGCGTGTCCGGTCTCACCTCTAGATGGAGCGAGCGCGCGAGCGAGGCCTCTGCGCGATCCAGGTTGGCGAGCTTCTGGTCGGCGACCACCGCGGCTTTCGCGAAGAGCTCCACCGCCGCCGGCTTGTCTCCCTCCGCCTCCGCGAGGCTTGCTTGAGACGTCAACAGATCACAGAGCTCCGCGCTGCGGTCGGTCGAGGCGAGAAGGGCGCCGAGCTCGGACGCGCTGTCTGCGTGGCGTGGCGTGTCGGAGAGCGAAGCGGTAAGCGTCTCGATCGCTCCATCAGCGTCGCCCATCTGCGCCTGAAGCCGCGCTGCTAGCACGCGGAAGTCCGAGCGCTCGAGCGGATCGGACTCTTGCTCGATCTGGCGATGGCGAAGCGAGAGCAAATCCTTGGGGCGCGCGAGCGCGGTGTACAGCTCGGCGAGCTGAGATGCGGCGAGCGCGTCGCCAGGCTGATCGTCGAACAGCTCCGCGTAGAGCGCGAGCGCGGTCTGTGAATCGCCGAGTCGCTCGAGAGCGACGCGCGCCGCCTCGTGTTGCATCGCACGCTTACGCTCCGTCGGATACGGCAGCTTCGCGGCTCCGCGGAGCAGCTCCACGATCCGCTCGGCGTCCCCCTCTTCGTTGTGGATCCGCACGAGCTCGGAGAGCGTCCAGTCGACATGCGACACAACCTCGTTGGGGTGCGTCGCGGAGACGGACTCGTCACTGCCAAGCCAACGCTCGGTCGCCATCTTCAGGCTTCGTTCGATGATGTTCTTCGCGAGCGCGCGATCGACGACGACACCGCCGGCGACTTCTGCGGCTTCGCGGAGCAGATCAAGATCACCTCCGGTCGCCTGCGAGAGCCTCAACAAGCTGTCGATCAGCGGACGTCCGCGCGCGCGGCGCTGCAGGTCGGCGAGAGCCCGAAGCAAGTCTGCGTTCTGCGCGTCGTGCGCGAGCGCGCGACCGTAGGCTGCCTCTGCGGCGTCGGCGTCCGCGCGCCGATCGCGGTGCCACGAAGCGACCCGAGCCTCGAGATCTCGAGAAACGAACTGCGGCGCGGCCGAGCGCTCTGCGACCGCGGACTCCATCGCGCTCGAGATCGACTCCCACGCCTGGCCTTGCAGGTTCTGCTCGAGCGGACCGATCAGCACCTCGTCGAGCTCGCCGAGCGCGACCGCGCGATCGAGAACGGCCTTCGCCGCCGCATCCCAGCTTCGCACGCGAACCGAGACGCGCACCGCAGCTGTCCCCGCCGCGACCTCCGTGGGATCAACCGCGAGCACGCGCTGGTACGCCGCGAGCGCCGCGCGCGGATCGTCGAGCTGTCCCTCGAGGATCGCGCCGAGTCGCAGCCGCAAGCGAACCAAGCTCGCCGCGTCGCCATGCGGCTCCATCGGACCTTCGAGATCGCGCAGCGTGTCGGCGAGCGCGCGCCAAGCGCCCGTAAGCTCCGCGAGCCGCACAACGTCGGCCTCGATGATCTCGTCGTTGTACGAGAGAGCAAGCGCCTCTCGCATGGCTTCGAAGCCGCGCGCCGGATCTTGTGTACGGTCTTCGGCGATCCGCGCGGTCTCGATCAGCACTTGCACGCGATCTGCGTTCGACTTCGCCGTGCGGAGGCGGTGGGGCGTGAGATCCAAGAGCGCGTGCCAGTCCTCGGCCTGCTTGTTCGCCGCGAGCAAGATGTCGGTCGCGCTCGCCTCTGTCGCCTCGTTCGCCAGCAAAGCACGCAAGCCATCCATCGCGGACGGGTGCATCGGATGACTGTCGAGCGCGGCTTTGTAATCGTCGGCAGCTTGCGCACCGTCTCCTAGACGAAGGCGCATGACGTCACCGCGTTGCGCTTGGAGCGTCGCGCGCTCCTCCGCGCTCGGCGCACGCGTGATCGCGCGCAACAAGAGCTTCGCGAGATCGGCGTAGCGCTCGAGGGTCGAAGCCAGCGCGATCGAGGCAGATAGGCCCTCGTCACTCTCACCGAACTCCTCCTCGACGCGCGTCCAAGCCGCCGCCGCTTGCTCGGGAGAGGCCAAATCTTGGGCCCAAATATGTGCGATCTGCACGCGATCGGCGCGCGCGTCGGTTGCA
>JANYHY010000425.1 GCA_025362165.1 Myxococcales bacterium
GCGATCGCGCTTCAATCGGAGGTCATGGACCTCAAGGCCAACCCGAAGAAGCCCGCGAGCGGAACCGTGCTCGAGGCGCTCTTGGATCGCGGCCGCGGCCCGGTCGCGCGCGTGCTCGTGCAAGATGGCACGCTCAAGGTCGGCGACTTCATCCTCGCAGGTCCTGGCTTCGGCAAGGTCCGCGCGATGACGAACGAGCACGGCAAGCAAATCCACGAGGCGCCGCCTGCGACGCCCGTCGAGATCCTCGGCCTGAGCGAGGTCCCCAACGCGGGCGACCCAATGCACGCAGTCAAGGATCCGAAGAAGGCGCAAGAGATCGCCGAGAGCCGCAAGGGCAAGATGGCCAAGAGCCTGATCCCTGCGACCGCGAAGGTCTCTCTCGAGGAGCTCAGCAAGAGAATCTCGGACAGCGATCAGCAAGAGCTTCGCGTCGTCATCAAGGGCGACGTGCAGGGTTCGGTCGAGGCGCTCGCGGACTCGTTCGCCAAACAGTCCACGGAGAAGGTACGCCTCTCGATCATCCACGCGGGCGTCGGCGCGATCACCGAGGGGGACATCAACCTCGCGATCGCCGCCAAGGCCATCGTCGTCGGCTTCAACGTGCGCCCAGCCGGAAAATCAGCCGCTCTCGCGGACGAAGCGAAGATCGAGATTCGCCTCTACTCGATCATCTACAACGCGCTGGACGACGTCCGCAGCGCGATGGAAGGCCTACTCCCGGCGACGCTCGTCGAGAGGCTGCAAGGCAAGGCCGAGGTCCGCCAGATCTTCAAGATCAAGAATCAGATCGTGGCGGGCTCCTATGTGATCGAAGGCGTCTTCAAGCGCGCTGGCCAGGTCCGCGTGATGCGCGCCGGCACTCTCGTTCACACGGGCAAGGTCTCCGCTCTCAAGCGCTTCAAGGACGACGTGAAAGACGTCGCCGAGGGCTTCGAGTGCGGAATCAGCTTGGACGGCTTCAGCGATTTGAAGGAGCTCGACGTCATCGAGTGCATCGAGATCGAGGAAGTGAAACAGAGGCTCTAAAGGTGTGATGGGCATGCATGTCGGTGTGATGCGGCTCGTGTTTCACATCCCGCACGCGCGCTCGCTGAAGGACAAACGGAGCGTCGTGCGCAAATTCCGTGATCGGATCCGCGCACGTCACGACGTCTCGATCGCCGAGGTGGCCGATCAAAATTTGCATCAAGTGGCGACATTCGGTGTGGCAGTCGTCTCGGCGGACGCGGGCATCGCCCACTCGGTGCTCGAGGCGGTCGCGCACGCGGCGGAGACCCAACCGGACGCGATCCTCACGCACCGCTCGACCGAGGACGTGGTGATCGGCGACGACGCGGATTGGGATGATCATGGCTGAAATCAAGCGTTCCGTGCGCGTGTCGATGCGCGTGCAAGAGGAGCTCGCGCGCATGCTCTCGCGCGAAGTGAAGGATCCGCGCGTGCGCCACGTCGTCATCTCGCGCGTCTTGATGGCGGACGACCTACGCCACGCGAAGATCTACGTGCGACTGCTCGTCGACGACGAAGGCAGTCGGCAAGAGGCGTTGAAGGGCTTGGCGAAGGCGTCGCCCATGCTGCGGTCCGGGATCACCAAGGCGGCGAAGCTGCGCTACGCGCCAGCGCTGCACTTCTTCTACGACGCAGGACAAGACGACGTGCTGCGCATCGAGCGCTTGCTCCACGAAGTGAAGACGGAGCGCGAGCAGAAGAAGTAGTCTCTAGCCAATGCGTTGGCTGCCGATCGTGCTCGTTGCGTGTTCGCCCTCGACAGCAGTCGCCCCAGCGCCGGTCACGGATGCGTCGACGGACGTGCTGCAGGTGGACGCGTCGCAACCCACTGCATGCGATCTCGCCACGACCGCGAAGGTGGAGACCGCGCTCTCCATCAAGACGGGTCGCTATGCACCAGGGCAAGCGCTGCTCGCGGGTGATCACGTGCTGCTCGCAGGTGGCTACGATTTCACGACGGGAGCTACGATCACAGCGGAGGACATCCAGCCGCTCTCAGGGTCCACGGCGCTCGTGCAAACGAAGCTACGAAGCGCCCGTAATTTCCCTGCTTCCGTGACGTTCGCGGACGGCTCGACGCTCTTCGCGGGCGGATTCAATCCGTCGCTCGGCTCGGTCGCGGTGAGCGACGTGTACGCAGGCGGAGCTTTCGTTGCCGCGCAGAACATGACGATCGGTCGCGAGGCGCACGTGGCGACGTTGCTCGGCGATGGTCGCGCGCTCGTCAGCGGTGGCCTGCAGGCGAACGGCTTCAAGTTCCATCAGACCGCGGAGATCTACGATCCGAACAGCAAGGCGTTCACTCCAACGACGAACAACCTGACGATCCCGCGCGCGTTCCACGCCGCCGCTTGGTTCGACTCCTCGCAGGTCGTCGTGCTCGTAGGTGGCGCGAGCGGCCCTAGCAGCGAGACCGCCACCTCAGAGATGTTCGATCCGAAATCCGGCATGTTTACAGCCATTGCATCGACGCTTCCGCATGCGAGCAAGGCTCTCGCGGCCGCTCGTTTGCCAGATGGTCGACTCTTGATCGCCGGCGGGGCGAACGGCACTGACAAGACTCTCGCGGACGCGACCCTCTACGACGCGAAGACCAACGCGCTCACCCCGACCGCGCCGATGACGACCCGTCGCATGGCCTTCACGCTGACCACGTTGGCCGACGGTCGCGTGCTCGCGGTCGGCGGATGGAGCGACACCGAGAGTCCATCGCAATCGACAGCGTCGCTAGAGGTCTACGATCCGAAGACGAGCGCATGGACGAAGCTGGACGCGAAGCTCTCGGTCAGTCGCCTCGACCATGTCGCCGTGCTCATGTCGGACTGTCGCGTCGCGATCCTCGGCGGCCAATCGGTCGCCACACCGGCGTCGCCCATCGCGCCGCTCGAGGTCGAGCTCATCACGGTCCCCACGAAGCACTAATCCAAATCGAGCGGAGCGAGTCCTCCGCGTGATGGTCAATGCGAGGCGAAGGTCACACGAAACGCCGAGTTCTTGCCGTCTTCGCGCTTGCAACCGTCAACCGCGTCCATCACGCGCACGAGCGTCTCGTAGCGGATGTCGTCCGCGGAGTGCAAGACGAGCGTGTCGCGCTCGGCGTCGTTGGTCGCTCGGTGCGAGCCCTTCAGCCTCCACGTCGTCGCGAGCTCGCGGGACAGCGCCTCGTATCGCAGTCCGCGGTTCGCCGAGCCGATGGCCACGGCGTGATCTTCGAGGTCGTGCGTCTCCAAGATCGCGTTGCCCTCTCGAAGCGAGACGACGAAGTGCGAGTCGTCTTTCACGTCGACGTGCACACGAATCTCCAGGCGTGGGTCCTTCGGCTCGGCGGTCGGATCTCCAGCGGTCTGAGCGCTCGCATCCATTCGGCTCATCGTCGACCACACCGCGGTGATCAACAAGAACGACACCGTCACCATCAACAGATCGATCATTGGGATCATGTTGATCTCCGAGTCGACCGACTTGCGACCACCGCGTCCGCCACCGTCCACGTTCACTGAGCCCATCCACCACCTCCGTGAGGTTGGTGTCCAGTGCGCGCGAACCCTTGGATTTGCCGCGACATTGCGCTCTCGAAGGAGTTTTCCAACAAGCGTGGGCCGATCACCGCTCCGTCAGAGCCACCTGTTCTTCGAGAATGGATACTTGATCAAGAGTCCTATCTCCGTGGTCTGGTCGACCTCGGGATCGCTCGGGACAAACGTGAGTCGGACATAGAGCGAGATGATGCCGATGGTCAGCATCGGTCGGACGCACCCGCCGAAGCGCACTGCGCCGCCGCCCACCTGCGTGACGAGCCCGCCGTCCACGCCGAACACGGTGAAGCCAAACTCGGGTCCGATGCTCGCGCGCCCCCGCCCGCCAGCGGTATCCCAGAGCGCGTCCACGTACCCACCTCCCCAGAAAGTCGGCAATGCGAAGAACTTCGACTGGGAGGTCGCGAGGAAGACAAAGCTGCCCTCCGCGCCCAAGATCGCGCCAGTCGGGACGGGCGTCGGGTGAAGGCCGAAGCCGAGGTTCACGCCTACGGGGACAACCCAATTGTCGGCGGCGTCAGCGCGTGACGCAATCAGCAGGCAACAAACCCCGACCCACCATCGCATGCTGATGACTTATCACGGGTTGACGCACATGCCGCCAGCGAGTGTCTCTGCGGTCGTCGGATCGATCAGCAAGACACTGCCGGACGTTCGATCACTAGCGAACGGGTCCGTCGCGAGAGGCGCGCTCAAGCGCACACGGACGCGCGCCAGATCGTTCTGTTTTAGTGGAGATGTCTGTTCCACTGGAGGAAGAGCCTTACCCGCGGTGACGTCGTAGCGGTGCTCGATCCCGAGGAGCACGGCGCGGACCTCGCGGGTCATGTGTTTCAGGACGTAGCTCGCGCCGACCTTGGACGCCGCAGCGTTGACCCAGGCGACGTCGAGCGTGAGTTCTTGGGTCGACGTGGGCTGCGGCTCGTCTTCGACCACGAGGCAATCACCGCGGCTCACGTCCACGTCGTCGGTGAGGTGCAACACGATCGACTCGCTCGCGACGGCGACCTCAGCCTCCCCACGGGCAGTCTCGATGCGTGAAATGCGGGACGTCGCGTTGGACGGTAGTACCCGCACGGCTTGGCCCACGCGGAGAGTGCCCGAGGAGAGTCGACCCGCATATCCGCGGTAGTCCGGGTGTTCGACGCTCTGAGGACGAATGACCCACTGCACTCCAAAGCGGGCGGGGGCGTCCTGCCGAGCCGCTTCCGTTGGCAAGCCCTCGAGGTGCGTGAGGAGAGTGGGCCCTTGGTACCAAGGCATCGAGCGTGACAGTGTGACCACGTTGTCACCCGCGAGCGCGGACACGGGGACGAAGGTGATCGCGTCGCTCTCGAGGTACTCCAGCACAGCGTCTCGCGCGCGCGTGTACGCTTCACGACGGAAGCCGACCGCGTCCATCTTGTTGATCGCGATCACCAGGTGGGACACGCCAAGGACCCTCGACACGAACAAGTGTCGACGCGTCTGCTCAAGAAGAACAGAGTCTTGTGTAGCGAAATAACGAGCGTCCAAGAGCACGATGAGCGCGTCCGCCTGCGAGCACGCGGTGACCATGTTGCGCGTGTACTGGACGTGCCCTGGTGAGTCCGCGAGCACGAAGCGCCGCCGAGGTGTCGCGAAGTAGCGCCAGGCCACGTCGATCGTGATCCCTTGCTCGCGCTCGGAGAGGAGGCCGTCGACGAGGAGGCTGTAGTCGATCTCGCCGCCGGCCGAGCTCTTCTTGGCCGAGTCC
>JANYHY010000480.1 GCA_025362165.1 Myxococcales bacterium
CCGTACGCGGAGTACGGCTCCTCCGCCCCGCCGCAGCGCTCGCTTGGTCTCGACGAAAACCACCGCACTCCTAGTTTGTGGTCAGCGGATCGCGGCTTCTACTGCGGCGTTCACGAGGGCTCCTACGAGATCCTCGTCGTCTTCGGTGAAGGTGGGTAACAGCGTCGTCGCGGCGAGCGCCGACTTTCCGCTGATCGCGCACGCTTCATCGAGCAGACGCGACGCCGATTGATCGATGCGAACGACGACGTGCGCGGTGGACAGCGTGAGCGGCCACAGCGGAGCGTACGCAGGCACGAGCGGCAGCGCGTAGACGTAGAGCTCTAGCGCGTCACCCAACGGCATGAGCGCCACTGCGTGCGGAACCGGAACGGCGGGCGTCTCCTCTGGCGGCGGCCGAAACGACGCGAGTCGCAGGCACGCACGCGAGAACGTCGCGATGCGCGCTGGGGCTCCGCAGACGACGACGACGAAGCGTGACGTCGTGGGATCGTGACCGCGGATCTCGGCGAGGAGGCCGCGGATCTGATCGGAGGAGCTCACTTGCCGGGTCCAATCGCGGCGAGGATGCGCGCGGCGAGCGCGGCGCACGTCGACGGGTCGCACGTGTGCACGGCCCTGAGCCGCTCCTTGTCCCAGCGACCGACGAGCGCCCACGACGCGAGCGGTGAGCTCACCACGATCGCCTCGACGCCCTCGCATTCGGGCAAGCTCGCGACGTTGCTGACGCGAACCTTCGAGCGCTCCGCGTCGAACGCCGCGTTGGTCGCCTTCGCGAGATGATCGGCGTCTGCGGAGGCTACCGTGATGGAGAGCGGCGTCGCGCGCGAGGCGCGCTGCGTGATGCGAGCGGTGTGCGCGAGTAGCGACTCCAACGACGTCATCGAGAGCTCCAGCGGGAAGAGCGACGACACGCGAGACTCGAGCGACGCCGATCGCAACAACGCCTGCGCTAGCGCACCCACGCTGACGCCAGGGTTTGTGAGGTCGTAGAAGGGTGAGCGCGCGGCCTCTCTCGCTCGTGCCTCTGCGAGCGACAGCAACTTTGCGGCGCGCTGCCCGTCGCTCGGAAACGCGGCGACTCCGACGCCTCGCGTGCCGATCGACAAGAGGAGCGGCGGGACGTCCGACGGCGCGCGCCCAGGCAGCACGATCCATGCGCTGCCGTCCGGTCGCTGTCCGCAGAGCGCGCCTTCGTCTTTGAGCGGGAGCTTGGCGAGATCAACACGTCCGTTCGGCGTGGGGACCATCGCGACCAACAACCCTGGCTTGCCATCCTCGATCGTTCGCTCGAGCACGCGCGCGAACTGCTCCTCCGGCACGACCTGGCTCTCTGGCGCGGGCGGTATGGACGCCGCGGCGCGCGCCGAGATCATGAGCAGCGCGGCGGCGAACGCTACGGCGCTCGCGGTGCGATCGCTGGCCGTCGCGGTGGCTCGCTCGATCAACGCGCACCCAAGAGGCCGCGACACGGGGCCGAACACGTGGAGCTGCGCGGAGCGAGCAGACGCGACTTGTCCAAGCTCTGCGTCTGGGTAGGTGTCGCGAAGCTCGTACCCAGAGCCGAAGGCCGCGAGTCGCTGGCGTGTGCCGGTGCTCGACTCCGCACCAAAGAACGCCGCGCCCCGCGCTCCGCTCGCGAGGACGAAGAGCGCGACGAGCGCCTCGGCGATTTCACGATCGTTACCGCCGCGCGCGACGGACACCGCGCGGGTCATCGCCTCGGCCTGATCGAAGAGCGCGCCGCGCTCGAGCGTGAGTCTTGCGATCGACTCCTCCGCGTTGCGGCGCGCGCGAACCTCTCCGATCGCGCGCAGCACCGCGTCACCGTCCGGCGGCAGAAGCAGCAAGCCCGTCGCGCCGAGCGAGATCGCCTCCGCAGCGGTAACGAGTCCCTGCTGCGTGGCGAGCGCGACGATCGAGGCCTTCGGGTGGGTCGCGAGCACGTGGTGTACGAGCGCGAGCCCCGTGGCCGCCGGCAGCGTGAGATCGATGAAGACGAGGGCTGGCTGCTCTGCGCCCGCGGCGAGCACAGCGGCGGACATCTCTTGGGCGACGAACAGCGTGTCATTGGTCGACTCGAGCACGGCGGAGAAGACTCGCTCCACCTCTGGCTGGGCAGTCACCAAGAGCGCGCGGAGCTCGTTCACGGGCTCACCTCGCCGACGAAGACGCGACGCGCGGGCCCCACCATCGAGGTGCGCCCAGTCGGCCTGGGATCGATCGTGAGGACTCCGCCGAGCAACGAGACGATCACCTCTCCGCCCGGAGGGACGAGCCCTCGTTCGCGCGCAACCACGGCTGTCGCGCACGCGCCGGTGCCGCACGCGAGCGTGATGCCGACCCCGCGCTCCCAGACGATCAGATCGATGCGTGCATTATGCACCGTTGCGAACTCGACGTTCGTGCCCTTGGGAAACGATGGGTGCTTTTCGATCACGGGGCCGAGGCGCTCCGCGTCCGTGCGTGTGTAGCTGCCGAACATGATCGCGTGCGGGTTGCCCGCGTCGCAGAGGAACAGCGTGCGCTGACTGCCGTCGAGCTCGAGCGATCGCTCGCCCGTCGAGCGGACCTCGCCCATGTCGACGGAGACCGTCGCGCTGAGGCCATCGCGCGTCAACTTGCACGCGCGCAGACCAGCGTCCGTCGAGACGATCGTGTCGAGGTCGTTCACGCCGCGCGCGATCGCGAGGTGGAGCGCGACGCAGCGGAGGCCGTTGCCGCACATCTCGGGGACGGAGCCGTCCGCGTTGAGCACGCGCATCGCGGGAGCGCCGGTCTCCGTGGCAGTGACGAGCAACACGCCGTCTGCGCCTACGCCGAAGCGTCGATCGCAGAGCGCGATCGCGCGATCGCGTGAGACCTCTGCGGTCGATGCGGCGTCCACGACGATGAAGTCGTTTCCAAGTCCTTCGTATTTGCCGAACCTCAATGCGCGCTCCGAGCGTCATTCACCGTTTGCGGTGGCGGGAGCCTATCAGTCCACGTGAGCCGCGGCGAGGCGTGTCGGAGCGACGCTCGGCGTTTTTGCGGGTGATGTGCATCGGCGCTCGCGCTGCTAGCGTCCTGGGTCATGCCACACCTGCGTTGGATGACGGGCGGTGAATCGCACGGCCCCTCAGTCACCGCGATCGTCGAAGGGATGCCTGCGGGCCTGAGGCTCACCGCCGAAGACGTCGACCGCGATCTCGCGCGCAGACAGCGCGGCTACGGCCGTGGCGGCCGCATGAAGATCGAGACCGATCGCGCGAACATCTCTGCAGGCGTGCGCGACGAGACGACGCTCGGCTCGCCCATCGTGATGACCATCCTCAACCGTGACCACGCGAGCTGGAGCGATCGCATGGGCGCGCACGCGTTCACGAGCAAGCCCGACAAACTCACGCGACCACGACCCGGTCACGCCGATCTCGCGGGTGGCTTGAAATACGACCGCGCGGATCTCCGCGACATCCTCGAGCGCGCGAGCGCCCGTGAGACCGCTGCCCGAACCGCGTGCGGCGCCGTCGCGCGGGCGTTGCTCGCGGCCATCGGCATCGATGTCTTCGCGCACGTGATCCAGATCGGTGACGTGAAGGCGAGCGTGTCACGCGAGGGTCTTCGCGAGCGGTCACGCGCCAGCGATCTGTCGTGCGGCGACGCGCAAGCCGAGCTGAAGATGCGGGACGCCATCAAAGACGCCTCTCACGCGGGCGACACGCTCGGCGGCCGCTTCGAGGTGATCGCGTCGAACGTGATGCCCGGCCTAGGCAGCCACGTTCATTGGGATCGGAAGCTGGACGGGCGCCTCGCCCAAGCGCTGATGTGCATCCAGGCGATCAAGGCGGTGGAGATCGGCGATGGCTTCGCGGCGTCCGAGAGGCGGGGCTCCACCGTGCACGATCCCATCGGCTACGAGGACAAGCGCTTCGTCCGCGCGACCAACCACGCCGGCGGAGTCGAGGGGGGCATCACCAACGGAGAGGACGTCGTCTGCCGCGCCGCGATGAAGCCGATCGCGACGTTGAGACGCGCGCTGATGTCAGTTGACGTGTCAACCAAGGCGCCGTTCGAGGCTGCTTTCGAGCGCAGCGACATCTGTGCGGTCGCGGCGGCGTCGGTCGTCGGCGAGGCGATGGTCGCGCTCGTGCTCGCGGACGCGGTGCTCGAGAAGTTCGGCGGAGATTCGATGAAAGAGCTGCAGAGGAACGTCGAAGGATACCGTGCGCAGCTGGAGAGCTACTGATGGCGAGCTCGCACATCCTGTTGAGCGGGTTCATGGGGACGGGCAAGACCTCGCTCGCGCCTGTCGTCGCCGAGCGAGCGGGCTTGGATTGGTTGGACGTGGACGCGACGCTCGAGCGACGCGCGAACGCCACGGTCGCGGAGGTGTGGCGGCGGGACGGCGAGCGCGCGTTTCGCGAGCGGGAGAAGGAGATCTTGCGTGAGGCGCTCGCGGGCCCGCCCAAGGTGATCGCGTGCGGCGGCGGCACTCTTCTGGATCGCGCCGCGCGACACGAGGCCCTCGATCGCGCGATCGTGGTCACGCTCACAGCGTCGCCGGAGGTCTGCGTCAAGCGCGCTGGGGATCTCGCCACTCGGCCGAACCTCGTGGGGCCAGACGCTCTTGGCCGCGCGAAGGAGCTGCTCGCCGCACGCGCAGACGCTTACGCCGAGGCGCACGGCATGCTCTCCACGGACGACGTCGACCACGAGGCCATCGCCGAAGCGGTGCTCGCGATCGTCGCGCGAGCACCCATCGCTGTCCCGCTCGGCGTGCGCAGCTACACGATCGACTTGGTGCACGATCGGCCGCTCGCCATCACCGACGCACTTGCGGCGCTTGGCCCCTCGACGCTGGTCGTGGTGACCGATGCGCACGTGTTTCGTTCGCAGCATCGTCGCCTCGAGGCCGCGATGCATCCGCTGCCGATACCGGGGCGCCTGGTGACGCTGTCGCCCGGCGAGAGCAACAAGACCGTCGCTGCGGCGATGACGATCTGGGACGGTGCGCTCGGGTCTGGCGTGGACCGTGACTCGGTCGTGCTGGCGTTCGGCGGTGGAGTCGTCGGCGATCTGGCCGGCTTCGCGGCCGCGACCCTGCTGCGCGGGATACGCTTCGTTCAGGCGCCGACGACGCTGCTCGCGATGGTGGACGCGTCGGTCGGGGGCAAGACCGGCTTCGATCACGCGACCGGCAAGAACCTCATCGGCGCGTTCCATCAGCCGCGCGCGGTCGTCGTGGACCTCGCGAACCTCGACACGCTCCCCGAGCGAGAGCTCCGCGCCGGATGGGCCGAGGTCGTCAAGATCGCTCTCACCTCGGACAAGGAGTTGTTCTTGCGCTTGGAGGCAGAGGCTGACGCGCTGCTCGAGCGGCGGCCCGAGTCGCTGTCGCCTGTCGTACGACGCGCGATCGAGCTCAAAGCCAGGATCGTCCGCGATGACGAGACCGAGCAGGGATCGCGCGCGTTGTTGAACCTCGGTCACACCTTCGGTCACGCGCTCGAGGCCGCGACGGCCTTCCGTGAGTTGCTGCATGGCGAGGCGGTGGCGGCGGGCCTCGTCGCAGAGCTCGAATGGACAACTGTGCGCGGCTGGACAGCGGCTGGCTTGGCGGAGCGCACCAAACGCCTGCTCTCGCGCCTCGGCCTAACCGTTGACGTGTCAAGAGTTCATTGGGCGGCCGCGAAGCGCTTCGTGCGGGCGGACAAGAAGCGGAGCGTCGCGCGCCTACGGCTTCCCGTCGTGCGCGAGCTCGGTGTGGCGACCCTGGAGTCCGTCGACGCGCTGACCCTCGAGGCCGCGCTCGGCTAGTCGCACAGCGCAACAATTTTGGCGGTCGCTCACCGACCAGGTACG
>JANYHY010000500.1 GCA_025362165.1 Myxococcales bacterium
CGTCGATGCGATCGAGCAACGCGCTGTCGGACAAGAAGCCATGGTGGAGGCGTTGACCAGTGCGCAAGCTGCGACGATCGCCCTGCAACAAGAAGCGCGTGTCGTTGCCGCCGCGACACCAAGCCTCACCGGCGAGGATGAACCAGATCACGCCTGCGAGCGCGTGCACGTCGGTCCACACGCCCACGAGCGGGTTGTGCTCGCCGGGGACCGCGCGGAGCTGCTCGATGCCGGCGTACTCGATGGTGCAAGCGTTGAACGTCGCGCTGTCGACGCCCGCTACGCGTGCGATGCCGCAATCGGCGACCTTCGGTGTCTCGTCGTCGATGGGACCGGCGACGAGCACGTTGTCTGGCTTGAGATCGCGATGGATCGCGCCGACCGTATGGAGCGTGCGAACACCGTCGATGATGCCGCGAGCAAGGCGCAGCGCGCGCGGCGGATCGATCCCATCACGCGAAGAGCTCACGCGACTGTAGAGCGAAGTGCCCGCAGCGCCGCCGTCGACGTACTCGAGCGCCATCCACGGCAGCTTCATCTTCGTGCCGCGCACCATGACGTCCGATTCAGCGCCGCCATAAAAGCCGATCACGAACTCGGTCGGCGGTTTGTGCGCCATCACGCGCGAGAGCGAGACCGTCTCCCGCCGGATGATCTCGTTGTGATCGATGTTGTAGGTCTTGAGCGCTTGCATCGCCTGCGGCTGCGTCATCTTGATCGCGAGACGCTCTGGAGCGTCTACGGCGAGCTCGTTCGAGCGCCGCGACCGATCTAGCTCCGCCAAGAAGACCGTCGACATCCCGCCTGCGCCTAGGAGCTTGACCAGACGCACGCCCGTAGGTGCATCAGAGCCGCTGAGCAGCAGCTCGGCTCCACCGGTCGCCAGATCGAGCAGTTCATCATTGGAGGCTGAGAGCATCCGCGCATCCTACCTCCAACCTCGCCCTTGCCTCTTCCCATTCCGGCCGCTCGACGCGTTGTTGTTGCACGAGTAGCATCGGTCCTGATCATGGAGCCGCAGAAGCCGGGGAAAACAAGGCTCGCGCCGTTGGAGGCGACGCACGAAGCAGCGCACCCCATCGGGTACCTTTCTTTGCTCGCGGGCGCAGAGCGCTCGTGGCTCGTGCCGGACTCTCATTTTCTGCTCGGCCAATCCGTGCGGCTCGGACGTTCGGCGATCCCGGACGGAGACCGCGCAAACCAGATCATCGTGCTCGCGGACTCCGTCTCGCGCTTCCATGCTTCGCTCGAGCGCGCCGACATCGGATGGGTGTGTCGCGACGACGGCTCGGCGGGCGGCACCTTCGTCAATGACGAGCGCGTCGTCTCTCCGCGCCTGTTGCGGGCCAATGACGTGTTGCGACTCGGTCCACACGCACGATTCCTCTGCGGTGGCCCTGACACTTCACACGCGCAGCTGGTCGGCGAGCTGCCTGCGCCGATCGCGAAGCTCGACACGGCGCCGACGACGAGCGCGCGCGCTCAAGTGCGGGTGAGAGCGCTGTTCATCACTCTCGAGAAGGCCCTGCGCTTCTTGGTCGGGTGCGAGCTCGCGTGGCTGCGCAGGCAGGCGTCGTCGGACGACAAGCTCCGCGCGAGCTTGGCGAAGATGTTGGCTTCGCGTGAATATGGAGTCGCCGAGCCCAGCAAGAAGTTGACGATGGGTACGTGGCGAACGTTGGCCACGCGGCTCGCTTCGCTCATGCCGACGACTCCGAACGCGCCGAGCGTCGCGCGCGCCGCACGCGGGCTGCTCGCGGAGACACAAGAGCTCGCTGAAGCGATCGAACTCAGGAACGTCCTCGCGCACGCGGAGGAGCCGCCCGACTCGGAGCTCGCCGCCGCGATGCCGGAGCTGCGCGCGCTCGCGGAGCGGCTGATCGTAGCCCTCTCACCGCTCGCCTCGACTCGCTTGGTCTCCGCGGTGGAGAGCGAGAACCTCGTGCACGGATATCACTACAGCCTATACGTCTTCACCGGTGACAGGCCCGCGCGCCTGGAGTCGTGGACGACCGAGTTCAAGCTGCTCCCGCGCTGGTGTTATTTGATCGAGTCACCAAGCGTCGAGCCGTTGTTGCTCGCTCCTCTCGTCTGCGCGGCGAGCACGGGTGGAGACACGGCAGAGATCCTCGTCGCGCCGAGGCTCGCGCTCGGAGGCGAAGGCGGCGTGGCCGAGCTCTCTTCGGGCAACAGCAAGCTGCAGCTCACCATCCCCTGGTACGACGAAGCGCGCGCGCTCTACGAAGCCGTCAGTGCCGACATTCGCCCGCGCTGAGACTCGGTTATCATCGCGCGATGGCTCGCCCACAACTCGACGTGGCGGTTCGCGCCGGTGTGGGTGGCGCGAGAACTCTGGGGTGACGTGGAGCTCCTTGCTTAGAACGACGACGTGTCGACCTTCACGTCCGAGTGGGGTTCGAACCGCAATTCCATTCCAAGCCATAAGAGCATCGGAGGCTCGGAGGCGCGGATCGCAGGGTCCGATAGCGGTAGCATTATCGGGAAATGCGCGCGAAGCAGAGGCGCCAAGACGCGTAGAGAATCGCGGAGTCGAATCGACAATCCAGCGCCGAACGACCAGTCGAAGGCCAAAAGGAGATCGGAACCTCCACCGTCGATTGCCAC
>JANYHY010000510.1 GCA_025362165.1 Myxococcales bacterium
CTGAAGAGTGGCAAGGGCAAGGTCTCACAGGCTCAACTCAAGCAGGCGGTCGCGGACCCTATCGCCGCGTTGCAGAAGGACATCAACGCGGGCTCGGAGCTCGACATGATCCAGCTGCAGTCGTTGATGTCTCAACGACAAACTGCGGTGAGCACCGTGACGCAAATGGTTCAGGCGCTCGGCGAGCAGCTCAGCAAGATCGCCGGAAACATCGGGCACTGAGGATCAACATGGACACCTCGAACTTCGAAGGGCTGCTCGCGTTGTCGCGCGCAGCCCAGTCCATTCCGGCGGCCGAGCGCGCGAGCGCGGTCGAGGGGCTCTACGCGACCGGGCACTGGTTGCTCTCGCAGGATCGCTTCGCGAACGCCGCCGACGTGCTGCGCGCGATGACGCTCGTCGCGCCCGAGGACGAGCGTGGGTGGGTCGCGCTTGGGGCAGCCCATGAAGGCGTCGATCAACTCGAGGTCGCCAAGGAGATTTACGCGGCGGGCTACGCACTCGCCAAACCGAACGCGCGATGCGGCATGGCGCTCGTCCGAGTGCTCCGCTCGCTCGGAGAATACGCGGAGGCCGAAACGGTGTTGGACCTCGTGTCTGAAAACGCTGACGCAACCGACGACGAGCTCGCGACGATCCTCGCGTACGAGCGGAGGGCCGCATGAACGCCGTCGGCTCCACGCGACCCGTTCAAGGGCCGCACGCTCCGCTGCCGAATCAAGGGCCCGTTGGGCCGCCCTCGCTCCTCTCTTCGCCATGCGCGGACGCGGATCCGAGCGCAGGGATGGCGATGCTCATGAAGCTCATGATGCAAGCGCGCGAGCGCAACCTTTCTCAGGGCCAGACTGAGGTCCAGGTGAACAAGCACGCCAAGGAGGCCGAGCTCGCAAAGCAGGCGGCGGCGCTCAAAGACCAGCAAGACGCGGCCGATTCGGCAGCGACATGGGGTGTCTTCGGCAAGATCGCGTCGGTCGTCGCGCTGGCCGTTTCAGCGGTCGCGGCGGTGTTCACGTGCGGCGCTGGAAGCGCGCTGCTGGTCGCTGCCGTCGCGCTCTCGGCCGCTGCGTTCGCGGAGCAACAGTTCCACATCGTAGGCACTCTCACGCACAGCGACGCTGCATCGGCTGGGACTTCAATCACGCTCGGAGTCCTCTCTGCCATCTGCAGCTTTGGTGCGAGCGCGATCGCGATTGGCGCGAGCGGAGCCGCGAATGGAGCAGCGACTGGAGCGAGCGTGAGTGCGAAGGCCGCGCAAGCGGGGGCGCAGGCGAGCGTGACCGCAGGTCACGCGGCAGAGACCGCAACCCAAGCGACGGCGAGCATTGGCATGAATGTCTTCGGATGCACGGCGGCAGCATCGAAGGCCATCTCTGTCGGATCGGGCGTCGTGAACGGTGGACTGCAAATCGTCCAAGGCGGTCTCTCCGCGGGTTCGGCGGCTTGGAACTACGCCTCAGCCGAAGACGCGATCGACGGCAAGGCAGCGCAGCAACAAGCCGAGCGAATCGACCGCTTGATCGCGTGGGTGATCGACGGTGTGAAAGAGGCTTCGAAATCGACCGAACGCGCCACGCAGAGCTTGCAGGGCGCGATGCAAACCAAGAATCAAACGCTGGTCATGGCCAGCTCACTGAGAGGTTGAACATGACTACGATCGACGGCATTGGGCGGACGAACACGAGCGCTGTAGAAACGAACGACTACGGCCTCGACACACCGAGCGGCCCGCGCGCACCGAGCATCTTGCGCGACGGAATGCGCGAGCTGATGACCTCTGGAGATCCTGGCGCTGCGCTGGCTGCGCTGGTCGTCGCGATGGGACGAACGGAGCGCAACAGCGACCAAGCGATGAAGAATCGCGCGGAGTCGCTCCAAGAGAACGAAGAGCAAGCGCAGCTCGACGAGATGGAAAAGAACGCGACAACGGCTCTCGCGAGCGCAGTCGTTTCGAGCGCGGCAACGGCCGCGGGTGGGGCGATGACGGCTGCTGCCTCCGTAAGCTCGCTAAGGGCCGACAGGATCGACGCCAAGGTGAAGGGCGTGTCCGACCAGGACCCCTCCAAAACCGCACTGCTCGATCAAGTGTCCAAGCTCAAGACAGACGCAACCGAGTTCAAGGGGGGTGCTGACCTTACGAGCGCGACTTCGAAGCTGACGACGGGCGCACTCGACTACGTGGCGTCCGAGCACGACATCACCGCGACCGCACACTCTCACGCTGCGTCTCACGCGAAGAGCGCCGTCGAGGACGCGCGCAATGACGTAGACGGTGCATCGAAGCTGATCGACAAAGCGCTCGAGTTTTATAAAGAGTACAAGTCCACGAAGGACCAAACGACGCAGGTCGCTTCGCGGAGGGCGTGACGCTCGGGGGTATCCGCGCTAGCTGCTGAGGGATGCGCATCTACACCAAGACGGGTGACGACGGCACGACCGGGCTCTTCGGCGGCGCGCGGGTGAAGAAGGCTTCCGCGCGCGTGGAAGCGTATGGCACCGTCGACGAGCTCAACTCGGTGATTGGAGTCGCCCGCGCGACAAAACTGGGCACGCACGCGGAGACGATCCTCGCGCGGGCCCAGGTCGACCTCTTCACGATCGGCGCGGAGCTCGCGTGCGTTCCGGGGAAAGAAGAGAAGCTTCAAATGAAGTTGATCGGCGAGCCTGACGCGCTCGCGCTCGAGAAGTCGATCGACGACGCAGAGGTGGGTCTCGCTCCGCTCAAGACGTTCGTGCTTCCTGGCGGGACTCCTCAGGCCTGCGCGCTTCACCTCGCGCGCACCGTATGTCGTCGCGCTGAGCGGGCGGTCCTGGCGATCGACGATGCGGAGCCACGTCGTGAAGTCGTCGTTTACTTGAACCGCCTGAGCGATCTGCTCTTCACGTTGGCGCGCCGGGAGAACCACGATCGGGGCGTCTCGGACGTGCCCTGGGTGCCTCGCAACGACTAAGATCCGTCGCTAGTTGGGCACATCCCGCGCTCTGCGCTAGGTTGGGGGCGATGAGGCGAAGACTTCTTTTGGGTGCGCTTACCGCGCTGTTTCCGCTCGCGATTGCCTCGTCCGCAACCGCACAAGATCAGCCTCCGCCGCCACAAAACCAGCCGCCTCCACCACCGCAAGGCTACCCACAGCAGCCTCCGCAGTATCCGCCTCAAGGGCAGCCTCCGCAGTATCCGCCTCAAGGGCAGCCTCCGCAGTATCCGCCTCAAGGCCAACCTCCGCAGTATCCGCCTCAAGGCCAACCTCCGCAGTATCCGCCTCAAGGCCAACCGCAGGGCTATCCGCCTCCGCAAGGACAGGGGTTCCCTCCGCCGCAGGGTCCCTACCAACCGCAACAGCCTCCTCCGCCTCCTGCTGCTGCCGCGAACGACGGACTGCGCAGCCAAGGCGAGATGGTTTTCATGTATGGCGCGGGCGTCGGGTACGGCGTTGGCACTGGCATCTGGATCGATCTGCTCGCCAAGACGACCGATCCGGGGATCGCCATCATCGCGCCCATCACGCTCGGCGCGCTCGTCCCGGTGGGAATGGCGATATGGGATTACGCAGGCCGCATCCACCGCGCGGTCCCCGCGAGCGTAGGCACTGGCCTGATGCTGGGGGCGATGGAGGGATTGGCCATTAGCGGAACTCAATGGCAACTGACTGGCCCCGACAAGCAGTGGGGGCTCAACACGTACGCGACGCTCACATGGGCCGCGTCGACCGTAGGCGGAGTTGGAGGCTATTTCTTCGGTGAATTCGCGCAGCCCGATCCGCGCAGCATGGGCTTCATCGCGAGCGGCGCTGGTTGGGGCGCTATCATGGGTACGTTTTTCGGCGCTGGCGCGACGGGCCACTGCGGCGCCGACAGTCCGTATTGCATCTGGGACGGCGCTTCGGTCGGCGGCCTCGTGATGACCAACGTCGGCATCCTCGGCACTGGTATCGCCTCGATCGCCGGCTATGTGCCGTCCGCGCAGACGCTCAAATGGCAGTGGGTCGGCTTTGGCGCGGGCATGCTCGTGACTACTCCCATCTATATCGTCTATGCCTTCTCCGACTCGGACCCGAAGCACGGCCTCATCGCCAACGCCATCGGCGGCCTCGCCGGTCTCACACTCGCGACCGTGCTCACCTACGACAAGAAGGACGACAGCGCGCAGAAATCCGGCTGGACTCCGCCGTTTCAACTGTCGCTCGCGCCCACCAAGGGCGGCCTGACAGTCGGCGCGATGGGGATGTGGTAGTCGCGCTAATCGGTTATCGGAGCAGCACACGATACTCGCGAATCGTCTTCTTCAATCCAAAGTAGAGCGCGTCGCAGATCAGCGCGTGGCCGATCGACACTTCGAGCAACTTGGGAATCTGGGTCGCGAAGAATGCAAGGTTGGTGAGATCGAGATCGTGACCCGCGTTGAGCCCGAGTCCGATCTTGTTCGCGCACTTGGCGGCCTTCACGTAAGGCGCGATCGCTCTCTTGGGATTGCGCGGATACTCGCGAGCGTACGCCTCGGTGTAGAGCTCGATGCGATCGGCGCCTGTCTCTTTGGCGCCCTCGACCATCGTCTCTACCGGATCGACGAACAAGGAGACGCGGATCCCGGCTGATTGAAAGGACTTCGTGAGCTTCGTAAGGAGCCCCTTGTGTTTGATGGTGTCCCATCCGTGATCGCTCGTGAGCTGTCCGTGAGTGTCGGGGACGAGCGTCACTTGCTTCGGCCGCACGTCCAACACGAGGTCGACGAACTTCTTCTCGCAGGGGTTTCCCTCGATGTTGAGCTCGGTGGTCACGATCTCTTTGAGCGCGCGGACGTCGGCGTATCGGATGTGTCTCTCGTCTGGTCGCGGGTGCACGGTGATGCCCTGCGCGCCGAAGCGCTCGACGTCCTCGGCCACCCCGAGCAAATCTGGATTGTTGCCGCCGCGACTATTTCGCAATGTCGCTACCTTGTTGAGATTGACCGATAGTCGAGCGCTCATGAGAGCTGCCCTCCACACGCGCCGATGGCCCCAGGGTCCCGATCGCGATCACAAGAGAGCGCAGGCGCGACGAAGTCGTCAGGGATGGACACGCTCACCTCGGCGGATGCGAGCCCACGATTTCCGGCTAAATCATAGGGCTTCAGCGAGTACCTGAGCCTCGTGCCTGGTGCCACGCGCGCGTCCTCGAAGCGGAGAGAGCCAGCACGCACGCTCGCGTAATGCGATAAGGCAGAGTCTCCTTCGGCGCGAAACACTTCGTATCCGTAGACCTCTTCGTTGTCCGTCGCCGCGTGCCAGCGCAATACCACTTTGCCATTGTCCACTAGCGCGACCAAGCTCGCTCCTGTCGGAGACCACTGGGGTGCCACTGTGTCCACGCTCTGGGGTGCGCGACCGAGCTTCTTGGGCCACAACGTACAGTTGACGCGCCGGAAGCTCTCGTCGAGCGCCTTGCAGACGTTGCCGTAGACACAACGCACCACAGTGTCCTCGCGCTGCACGGCCCACTTGTTCGGCAGATCAGGATCGGCGAGGAGCGCGCGCGCCATGCCCACGAGATCTCCTTGACCCTTCGCGAGCAGATCGTTCGCGAGCGCGGGCGTCGCGATCTTGCCGACAGCGACGACGGGAGTGTCGAGACCCGCTCGGCGCAGCGCAGCGCGCACGGCTTCGGGAATGTGTAGGTTGCACCCATCAGGATACGTCGCGCCAGGCATGCAGCGGTCGCCTGAATACCCCGTGTATGGATAGAGCGGCTCTCCTTCGATCACACGCGCGTCCTCGAACTTGCCGCCTGCGGAGAGCGAGACGTAGTCCACGCCAGCGCGCGCGAGAGCGATCGCGATCGGCGCCGCGTCCACGACCGTGTACCCGTTGCGGATGCACTCTTCGCCGAGGAAGCGCACGCCGATCGGGAAGTCCGGGCCGACGAGCCCACGCACGCGCGCGACCACCGCGAGCGGGAGTCGCAGGCGATTGGCGAGCGATCCGCCATAAGCGTCGCGCCGTGGATTGAGCCTGGAGAGGAAAGACGAGAGCGTGTACGCGTGCGCCATGTGGAGCTCTACGCCGTCGAAGCCGCACTCTCTCGCACGCACTGCCGCGGTCCCGTAAGCGTCGACGATCGCGTCGAGGTCGCTCGGCGAGAGCATGTCGACGGTCTGTCTCCAACCCGAGCGCGAGATCTTCAAAAAGTGAATGACCTGCGGGACGACCTTGCCAGGACCTGCGTCGTGACACCGCGCCGCGAGCTCCGTGAGACCAGGCTTGAACGAGTCATCGGAGATGCGCAGCAGCGGTCCGCTCTTCGCGGAGTGAACGGCCATCGCCTCGAGCACGATGAGACCCACCCCGCCCTTGGCGAAGCGCGTGTACCGCATGCGGATGTCCTCGTTGACGAGGCCGTCCTCACCTGAGAGTCGCGTCACCATCGCAGGCAAAACAAGCCTGTTTGGCAGGATCATGGAGCGGATCGCGAGCGGCTCGAAGAGCGTCATCCGACGAGAGCGCCGCCGATGATGAGCTTCTGGATCTCGCTCGTGCCCTCGTAGATGCGCAGCGGACGGATCTCGCGATAGAGCTGCTCGACCACGCTGCCGAGCACGACTCCGAGGCCTCCGTGCAGCTGCACCGCGCGGTCGATGATGCGCTGCGCGGCCTCGGTCGCGAACAGCTTGGCCATCGCGACCTCGGTGGAGGCGCGGTGCCCCTGATCCTTGAGCCACGCTGCGCGATAGACGAGCAGGCGCGCGGCGTCCAAGTCGGTCGCCATCTCGGCGAGCGCGGCCTGCGTCAGCTGGAACTCGGCGAGGGGCTTGCCGAACTGCACGCGAGATTTCACGCGCGCGATCGTCTCGTCGAGCGCGCGCCGCGCCATGCCGCACGCCGCCGCGCCGACCGAAGTGCGGAAGACGTCGAGCGTGCCGAGCGCGAGTCGCATGCCGTGACCGACTTCTCCCAGCAGAGCGCTTCTGGGCACTCGACAGCCTTTCATCAGAAGTCGGCCGAGCGGGTGATCCAGTGACATGGGGACCTTCTCGAGCGTCAACCCCGGCGCGTCCTTGGGGACGACGAACGCGCTGATGCCCTTCTTGCCCGCGGACGGATCGGCGTTCGCGAACACCACGAACTGGTGCGCGATGCCGACGTTGGAGATGAAGATTTTCTCACCGTCGAGGATCCAGTGCTCGCCATCGAGACGCGCGGTGCATCGCATCGACGCGACGTCCGTGCCTGCCTCGGGCTCGGTGAGCGCGAACCCACAGACACGCGTCCCCGCGGCGACCTCGCGCAAAATCTCCGCGCGGTACGGGAACGAAGGCGTGAGCACGATCGGGTTCGAGCCGAGCCCCTGCACCGCGAAGATGCCGTCGGCGAGCGGGGAGGCCCACGCGATCACTTCTCGCGCGACGCAGAGCGAACGAACATCGATGCGTGCAGGATCCACGCTTTTGCCCCCGTCTTTTTGCGGGATCAAGAGGTTGAACGCGTTGGCCTCTCTGAGGCGATCCACAGCGTGCTGCGCGTCATGATCGGCGATCGGCCAATGCGCGGCGAGCACCGAGAGTCCTCGCGCGACGCTGTCGTGTGACGCGTCCAAGAACGTCGGCATCGACGCGACGAAGTCCGGCATCGCGCGGGGAGTCGTCACGTGGGCTTGTCTCCCTTGGGAGACTTCGCGTCCTGGAAGTCCGTCGGCGCGCCCGCGAAGTGGATCGGACGCTTCTCGGTCCACGCATCGAACGCTGCGCGAAAATCTGGGTGCATCATGCAGATCGCCTGCGCCTGAGCCTCTGCTTCGATCGCCTCTGCGAGCGCCATGGTGTGCTCGGACTCCAACATCTGCTTGGTCATCGCGTGCGCGAACGCGGGGCCCGATGCGAGGCGCACTGCGAGCTTGCGCGCCTCCGCCACGCACTCGTCGTTCGGCACGACCTTGTTGACGAGACCGATGCGCAGCGCGTCCTCGGCGGTGACGATGTCACCGAGGAACAACAGCTCGCTGGCGCGCGCGAGCCCAATCACGCGCGGCAACAAATACGCGGCACCCATGTCGGCGCCGCACAAGCCGACCTTCGGGAAGATGAAGCCGAACTTCGCCTTCTCGCTGGCGATACGGAAATCGCAGGCGAGCGCCATCACAGCGCCCGCGCCGACGCACGTGCCGTTGACGGCTGCGATCACGGGTCGCCGAAGCTTGCGTATGTTCGCGATGAGCGCGCCGGTGACTCGCGTGAAGGCGAGCATCCCCTGCATGTCGCGCGAGAAGAGCTCGCCGATGATGTCCTCGACGTCGCCGCCCGAGCAAAAAGCCCTGCCCTCGCCCGTGATGATCACGGCGCGAACGTCTGGCTCGTGATCGAGCGCAGCTATCACGTCGCGCAGCTCCTCGTAGATCGCGAATGTCAGCGCGTTGAGGCGGTCCGGGCGATCGAGCGTGATCGTCGCGACACCTGCGTCGAGCGCGTAGCGGAAGCCCTTGGGAGAGATCGTCACGCGCGCACCACTCCGAGCGAATCGCGCAGCTTGCCCAACAGCCGCCGAAGCTCTCGACGCTCTGCTCCGTCGAGCCCGTGCAAGAGCTCGCTCACGCGCGCGGTGTGCGCGGGGATCAGCTCGCGCGCGAGGCGCTGGCCTTTCGGCGTGAGGTACACGCGCACGAGGCGACGGTCGGTGGGATCTGCAACGCGTCGTACGACACCGTCGCGCTCTGCGCGATCCACCAGCCCCGTGAGATTGCCCGCGGTGACGAGCATCCTCCGCGACAGACCTGCGAGCGTCTGCCCGTCCTCATGATCGAGGTTGGCGACGAGATCGAAGCGCGCGAGCGTGCACTCCTTGTCGAAGCGCTTGCGCAAGTCGGCGAGCACGCGATTGTGGCACTCGAGCAGGCGAACCCAGAGACTCGTGTCGATGTCTGCCAGCGCAGTTGCCCCAGTATTAGGGGGCCGGCTGCTCACGCGTCGGGCATGATGAACACTCACGTGCCCTCCGGCAGGTGCGCGACTCCTTCGATCTCGACGAGAGCGCCTGGCTCGAGCAGTCCGGCGACCTTCACGAGGCTCATCGCGGGGTAGTACTTGCCCATGCGCGCGCGCCAGCCGTCGCCGATCGCGGGCGCCGCGGCGCGATAAGCGTCGAGGTCCGTGACGAAGGCGAGCAGCTTGGTGATGTGCTCGGTCCCGCCGCCCGCCGCGCGCACGACCGCGATGACGTTGTCGAGCGTCTGTAGGAACTGCGTCGCGAAGTCTGGAGAGACGATGCGCGCGTCTTTGTCCCAGCCGATTTGGCCGGACACATAGAGCGTCTTGCCTCCCGTCACGAGCAGACCGTTCGCGTAGCCGCGCGGCTTGGGAAAGTCGGCGGGCATGATCACCTTCGTCATCGAGTCACCTTCTTTGGCGGAATTGTCGTCGCCTTCGGCGAGCGACAACAACTGAGCGGATTGGCTTCGCCAGCCCCAATAGATCCTATAGACGTGAAGGATTTGACGCACAAGAGTCAGCGAGACGCTCGTGTGAGTCGATCGAGGATCGCCTCCCAACCCGGGGTCTTGGGTGGCGCCTCCACCACGATCTCGTCTGCGCCGCTGGCGTCGATCGCGTGCAGCGTCGCGTACAGATCGTGGCTCGCGCGAGCCGGATCGTCGCTTAGCGAGATCGCGCCCGTCACCTCTCCGAACGTGACGAGCGCCGCACCCATCTCTCGCGCTCGAGCGATCGCTTCAGCGCGTGTCGGCATGAGCACGAGGCGCGCGCGCGGCGCATAGTGCCGGTCGTCCATCCCAGGCGACGGTCGGTGGGCGTCGCTCGGAGCGGACGTCGAGGCGATGACGAGCCCAGCGTCGAAGGCGCGTAGCTCGTCTGGCGAGACTCCGCCGAGCCGAAGGATGACGGCGTGTGGACCGCGAGCGTCAACGACCGTGGACTCGATGCCTCCCGCGCATGCGCCTCCATCGAGTACGGTCACGTCCGCATCACCGAGAGATACAGCGACATGCTCGGCGCATGTGGGAGAGAGCGTCTGATAGCGGTTCGCGCTTGGAGCGACGAGCGGCGCGCCAACGGCCGCGATTAGAGCGCGCGCGACAGGATGCGACGGAGCGCGGATCGCCACGGAATCAGCGCCTCCCGTGACGAGCGGAGAGACGGTCGCGCCTTTGTCGACGACGATCGTGAGCGGGCCTGGCCAGAACGCCGTCGCGAGCGCATCAGCCAGCGCCGTCCAATTGGATGACAAGTCACGCGCTGACGCGACGTTGAGCACGTGCGCGATCAGCGGGTGGTTCGGCGGTCGCCCCTTCGCCTCGAACACGCGCCGCACAGCGCTCTCGACAGAGGCGACGGCGCCGAGGCCATAGACGGTCTCGGTCGGAAACGCGACGAGGCCCCCCGCTCTCAGCTGCGCTGCTGCCTTCGTGATGGCATCGCCATCGGCGCGAACGACGATCACGCCATCACGATACGCCCAACGTCGTGAAGAAGGGCACGCGCATCGCGTCATTGGCCCGCCAGTTGCCGTTGGCGAAGCCAATCCGCTCAGTTGACGTCGTTCGCCGAAGGCGGCGACAAGTTCCTGTGCCTCTTACGCGCGCGTCGCCGCGATCACGACGTGCGGGTACGGCAGCACGTCCGGCACTCGCACGATGCGCACCTTGAAGCCGAGGCCGTCGAGCATCTCGCCCCATGCGTGATGATGTCGGTATGCGAGCGGCTCGTTCCATCCAACCATCGCGCGATCGAGGAGCTCAGTGAACACGAGGCCGTAGTGCGGGTCCGTCGTGATGTCCTTGATGAGGAGCGTACCGCCGGGGACGAGCAGATCGCGCATGCGCTCGATCACGCCGCGCTGATCGGCGGCGGGGATGTGGTGCATGACGTCCAACACGTACGCGGCGTCGAACGGACCTTCGAGCGGTGCGTCGCGTACGTCGCCGGCGATGAAGCGGTGGCCGAGGCCGAGCTCGTCCGACACGTGCTGCGCGAGCTTCACACGACGCGCGTCTGGGTCGATGCCCACGATGTGGCGATTGGGCTGCGTCTGGCCGAAGTATGCCGCGAACAGCCCGAAGCCGCAGCCGACATCCAGGATGCGCCCCGAGTCTGGCAGCAACAGATCCATCACGCTCAGCAGCTTGGGGCGGAGGATGGAGAAACGGATCTTCGCGTACGTGCGCTCGAAGAACGGCAGCGTCTTGGCGATACGCGACACGGCCTCGCTCCCGAAGACCTCCGACGCCTCGAACGGCGAGTGCGCGGCGATGCTTGCTCGCGCGCGCGGGTGCGGAGGTGTTGTGGAGTCCGAAGCCATCGCGATCGGCGCGCACCGTACGCAAAGGCTAGGATCGGCGTCAACTCCGACGTGCTCGATCTCGCTCCAAAAGGACGGCCGTCACCACGCACGCGACCAAGAACAGCGCGATGGCGACCTCCGCTCCGTGTCGAGACTTGCGTCCATGCGGAGTTGAGATGGGGCGCGCTTCTACGACCGGTGCTCGCGCGACCGCGCCCACGAGAGGACGCGGCGGTGGCAGCTCGAACCTCGCGAACGTGACGTCGACCGACGCGCGCCGGTCCATACGCTGCTCGGCGGCGTGAGTGATGGCCCACGACTCCTGCTTGCCCGGATCAAAATCCCAAGGCGGCGCGTCATCGAACGCGGCGGCCAGCGCGTCCGACGGGACGAGCACAGCGGACACCAGCGCGGGCCCAAGAACGTGCTCGTTCGCGACGGACTGCATTTGTTCGGGCGCGACCACCACGCAGTCGAATGGGCGAGTGAGCAGCCGTCCTTGGTTGGAGAGGCACAGCGGATCGCCCGAAACGCAGCCTGATCCGTAATGCTTGTAGAATGCAACCTCTGCTGACTTGTCCGCGGCGGGCTCGGAGTATGGATACACTGGCGTGTCCGTCGCGAACGAGAAGCGCAAGGTTGGTGCCTCGATGACGCGACGCGCGGGGTCGCCTCTCGGCGTGAACCGGACAGCAGTGATCGACCAGCTCTGCGGGTATCCGTCCGCCCACGCGATGAGCGCGCGATCAGGAGCGAGTGCGTTCGCCGCGAGCCAGCTCGACATCGCGCCTGGAGTGAGCGACGAGATCTCGATCTCGTCCACGCGCACCCGCAACATGACGTCCGCACCTCCGGCGGGCGCTTCGGGGACCGGCAGCGCGTCTCCGTCCACGAGCGCCGCGACGCGATCGATCACGCCGTCCTTCACCTTCGCAACCTGAGGAGCGCTCGGCGTGGGCACGAACAAGACGATCGCCTTACCGTCTCCCTCGAACCACGCCTTCTGCACCAAGTGTTCGCGCCGCGCCTTGAGATCCCACACGACGAGCGAGCGCTCGCCCGCGATCCTGGCGTACGCGCCTGCGGGATAGCCGACGCCTGACGCGCGCGCCTCCGCGGACATCGCCAAGCAGACGAGTGCCGACGCGAGGGCGAGCGGGCGCATGCCACCTCTATATCAACTCTGATATCGTCCGACGCGTGAGAAGAAACGCGCTGCTTTGGTTATTGGCGCTCGCGCTCGTGAGCTACTGGGCGACGATCACGGGCTGCGGCGGGTGCGGCAAGGGCAAGACGTCCGACCGCACCAAGGTCGCGGTCTCGATCTTTCCCATCTACGATCTGGTGCGGCAAGTCGCGGGGCCGGACGCCGACGTGGAGCTGCTACTTCCGCCGGGTCACAGCGAGCACACGTTCGACCCCACGCCCAAGGACGTCGAAGAGGTCGCTGCGTGCAAGCTCGCGGTGATGGTCGGCGTAGGGCTCGATCCTTGGATGGAGAAGCTCGTCAAGGACGCGGCTCCGAACGCGCGCGTGCTCAAGGTCGGGGAGAGAGTTCCGACACTCACGGTGAAGGACGACCCCGTCGGTGACGAAGCGGCGCATCGCACCATCCCCGAAGACGATCACGATCACGACAAGGGCGTGACCGATCCGCACGTCTGGATGGACCCCGCGCGCGCTCGCGTGATGGTCAAGGCGATCGGAGACGAGCTAGGCCGCGTCGACGTGGCGCACGCGAACGAGTACCGACAGCGCGCCACCGAGCTCGACGGCAAGCTCGAGACGCTCGACAAAGAGATCGAGCAGCGAACCGCGGCGTGGAAGACGAAGGGCTTCATCACGTTCCATGGCTCGTTCAATTACTTCGCCGATCGCTACAAGCTGCAGATTTTGGCCGTCATCGAGCCCTTCCCTGGATCGACGCCCACGGGCGAGTACATCCAAGAGGTGCTCAAGGTCGTCGCCGACAAGAAGGTGCCCGCGCTCTTCAGCGAGCCGCAGCTCGACCCGCGACCAGCGCAGACGATCGCCGACGCGGCGAAGATCCCGCTGGGCAAGCTCGACCCCGTGGGAGGCACCGAAGGGACCGACAGCTACGAGAAGCTCATTCGATACAACGTGGACAGCCTCGAGAAGTATTTGAAGTAATGCCCTCCGAGCCGCCCACCTCGTCCATCGCGAGCCGCCGCTACTCGGGATTGCACTTCGGCACGCTGCCACCCGCGGACGCGCCGCGCGTGCTGGAGGTGCGCGAAGTGACCGTGCGCTACGGCAACAAGACAGTGCTGGAGGACGTCTCGTTCCATGTGCCGGTGGGCGAGTTCTTGTGTTTGTGCGGGCCGAACGGCGCGGGAAAATCGACGTTGCTCAAGGTGATCTTGGGGTTGGTGCAGCCAGACGCGGGAGCCGTGTTGGTGCGCGGCGAAGACCCCATTCGGGGGCGCAGGCTCATCGGTTATGTGCCCCAACGAAAGAGCTTCGACCGCGACTTTCCCGCGACTCCCCTAGAGGTCGTGGTGGCCAATCTGCGCGGTCGATGGCCGATGCGCATCGCCGACGACGAGCGCGCCCTCGCGATGGACGCGCTCAAACGAACCGGCGCAAGCAAGCTCGCGAAGGCGCAGATGCGAGATCTCTCGGGCGGCGAAACTCAGCGCGTGTTCTTGGCGCGCGCGCTCGTGACAAAACCAGAGCTCATCATCTTGGACGAGCCCACCGCCGGAGTGGACGTCGGAGGTCGCGCATCGATCGTCGATCTCATGGTCGAGATCAGCGCGAGCGACACGATCGCAGCGGTGCTCGTCACCCACAATTTACAGGCGATCGCGAGATGCGCCGAGCGCGTCATCTACTTGGACAAGCAAGTACGCGCGTGGGGACTGTGGAGCGAGCTCTCTCGCGACGAAGAGCTCAAGGCGATCCAAGTCGGCGACCACACCACGCTCCCGCTGGATGGCGACTAGTGCCGCGATTCCGTCGAAACGACGGGTGCTGCGCACGAGCAGCTTCGCCGCAAATCGCGGCACTAGACGGTCTACTTGGGCTTCGCCCAAACCCAAAATTCGCTCCCGCGAATTTCCTAGTGCCGACGATTCAAAAGAATCGAGGCACTAGTAATCACGCGCGGCGGTTGGCCTCGTAGACGAACAGCAGCTCATCGATGACGCGCTCGCGCTCTACGCGGTCGGCAGAACGAATGGCTGTGCTGACGCAGTGGTGAAGGTGACGATCGAGGAGCATGCCCTCGACCTTGCTGAGCGCGCTGCGAATGGCCTTGGTCTGCTGGAGGACGTCTACGCAGTAGGTGTCTGCCTCCACCATGTCGATGACGCCGCGCAGATGGCCCTCGAGCGATCGCAGGCGCGCGAGCGCGTCCTTCTTGGTCGCTGGAGCGTTTGGAGCTTTGCGTTTTGCCATGATACCCCTACCCCCCAGGGGAGGGTCGACGTATGGTGCCGTGGAGACATGAGCCTGTCAACGAGCGTCACAGTCCCTGTCGGCGGCATGACCTGCGCCAGCTGCGTCGGTCGCGTGGAGAGCGCGATCAAGCGCGTCCCAGGCGTGACGAGCGCGACCGTGAACTTGGCCACCGAGCGGGCGACCGTGATGGGGGACGCGCCGGCGAGCGCGATCGTCCTCGCGATTCGAGACGCGGGCTATGAGCCGGGAGCGCCGCTCACGCTCGGCGCGCCACGGCCGGCCGAGGAGCCCGAGCATCGCGCGAACGTGGATCTGTGGCTCGGCGTAGCGCTCACGGCGCCGCTGCTGGTGTTCACGATGCTGCCGATGCTCGTGCCAAGGGTCCACATGGCGCCCGTCGCGATGTTCTTCATGGGTTGGGGTGGGCTCCTGTTCGCCGCGCCTGTGCAGTTCTGGGCAGGTCGTCGCTTCTATCGCGTGGGTCTGTCAGAGGCGCGCCACCTCTCGTTCGGTATGAGCTCGCTCGTGATGATCGGCAGTACGGCGGCGTTCCTCTATTCGGTCGGCGTGGTCCTCGCGCCGTCCATCTTCCCGGAGGGGACCGCGCACACGTACTTCGAAGCGTCCACATCGGTCGTCACGCTCGTCTTGTTGGGCAAACACTTCGAGGCGCTGGCGAAGGGGCGCTCGTCTTCGGCGATCAAACGACTCGTCTCTCTGCAGACGAAGACAGCGCGCGTGCGCCGCGGCGGCGCGGTAGTGGAGCTCGTGATCGATGAAGTGCTCGTTTCCGACGTGATCGAGCTGAGACCCGGAGAGCGCTTACCCGTGGACGGCGTGATCATCGAGGGCTCGAGCTTCATCGACGAGGCGATGATCACGGGAGAGCCAATCCCCGCGGAAAAAAGGCCCGGCGACGCTGTCGTGGGCGGCACGGTGAACGGAGCGAGCTCGATCGTCGTGCGCGCGACGCGCGTCGGAGCGGACACGCTGCTCGCGCAGATCGTTCGCACGGTCGAAGAGGCGCAAGCGGGCAAGCCGCCCATCCAAGCGCTCGCGGATCGCATCGCCGCGGTGTTCGTGCCCATCGTGCTGGCCGTGTCGCTGCTCACTTTCGGACTGTGGTGGGCGCTGGGTCCCGCGCCCGCGCTGAGCTACGCGTTCGTCGCATCGATCTCGGTGCTCGTGATCGCGTGCCCGTGCGCGATGGGCCTCGCGACGCCGACCGCGATCATGGTGGCGACCGGCAGAGCGGCGGAGCTCGGCGTCCTCTTCCGAAAGGGCGCGGCTCTCGAGGGTCTCGCGCGCGCAGACGTCATCTTGCTCGACAAGACGGGCACCCTCACAGAGGGCAAGCCCACGTTGACGGACACGATCATCTATTCGGGCGACAAAGACACGGTGCTGCGGCTCGCGGCTGCTGCTGAGAGAAGGAGCGAACACCCGCTCGCCCGCGCGGTCGTGGAGGCGGCAGCTTCTTTGAAGATCGCCCATGCCGAGTCCGTTCGCGCGGAGGCTGGTTTTGGCGTGGAAGCGAACGTCGAGGGATCCATCGTGCACATAGGCGCCATGCGCTACATGGACATGCTCGGCGTGGACGCGTCGCGCGCGACCGAGGACGCCACGCGCTTTTCCAAGCAGGGCAAGATCAACATCTTCGTGGCGATCGATCACCAGCTCGCCGCGCTGCTCGCTGTCGCGGACGCGCCCAAGTCGACGAGCGCCGAGGCGATCTCTCGATTGCGCGCACTCGGCTTGGAGATTGGAGTCGTCTCTGGCGATGCCCAGGCGACCACCGACACGATCGCTTCGCGGCTCGGCATCGGGCTCGTGCTGGCCGAGCGATTGCCCAACGACAAGGCGGAGGACATTCGGCGACTCCAGGCCAAAGGCCGCCACGTGGTGTTCGTCGGCGACGGCATCAACGACGCACCGGCGCTAGCGACCGCGGACGTGGGCGTCGCCATCGGCACCGGCACCGACATCGCGATCGAAGCAGGAGACGTCGTGCTCATGCGTGGAGACCTTCGCGCCGCCGCAGACGCGATCGCGCTCAGCCGTCGCGCGATGCGCACCATCCACCAGAATTTCTTTTGGGCTTATGGCTACAACATCGCACTCATACCTCTCGCCGCCGGGGCGCTCTTTCCGCTGTTCCACGCGCTGCTTTCGCCCGTGCTTGCCGCGGCCGCGATGAGTTCGAGCAGCATCTTCGTTTTGGCGAACAGCCTCCGGCTCAAGCGATTCCGCGCATAGCGGATCAGCTGCCCCGTCGATGGTGACGACGATCGTTGAGTGCTAGCCTACAGAAGATTTCTGCTTAGACTCTCGTACGACGTTTATGTCCTTCTGAGGAGCGACTCGCCCGAATGTCTCGCGACAGCAACAGAGCTGCGATCCCGGCCGGCCTCATGGTCGTGCTCTGGGGCAGCGTCGCTGCGTGGGTACACTTCGGCATCGGAGCGACGGGCTACGAGGTCGCGCTCACGCACGACGATCACAAGGCGATCTCTGATCTTTCGGACAAGGTTCGCGAGCGCGTGATCTCGAGCGAGCAGACGTTCGACGTCGGCCCCGGTGGTGCGTCGCCAGTCGCATCGATCGAGCCTCCGCCTTTGCCGTCTGCTTCGGTCGCGCCTCCCCCGATCGCGAAGAAGCCTGAAATCAAGCCTTCCCCGACGCCGACCGTGAAGAAGCCGGACAATCCGAAGGATCCGGAGAAGAAGGTGGTCGTGGTCAAGAAGGACCCGAACCCGCCGGAGGTGCTGCCGCCGCAGCCGCAGGTGGACAAGCGAATCGCTGTGCGTCAGCACGTGAAGGCGAATCAGGCGGACAACCCCAACGCGCATTTCGTAGGCGACGAGGCGAACACGGTCGAACACGAAGAGGTGGCGACGATCACCTCGCACGATCGGGACGACGAGAACCCCACGCCTGCGGGCAATCACCAGAACTCGGACAAGCGCCCAGGCGACAACGAGAATCAGAAGATCGCCGAGGCGGACGAGCACAAGGGCGACAAGAACCGCGCGCCCGGCGAGCACGGGACAGAGTTCGACATCCAGCCCGATCCGCCGCCGACTCACGCGATGGGCCCCACGCCCGTGCAGGGACCGATCGCGATGATCATCCCGAACTCCGGCGGGGACGGTCATCCGACCGCGACCGCGCCAACGCCGCCCGTGCAATCCGATCCAGCGGGCGCGTCTGCGGTGACGGCGCCTGACGTGACCTCATCTCCGCAGGGGGGTTGGTCGTTCCCGCTGGTGAACCCGAACGCGGGTCTGGGCGAGGCGCAGACGACTGGGCCTGGCTCGCTCAACCGCACGCTTCCGCAACCCGGCGAGACGCAGCGCGCGTTTGGATTGGGCGGAAATCCAGGGCCGGGACACGTCAACATCAACCTCACACAACAAGGCGTCATCGCCGCGGTCGGTCAAGATCAGCTGCGCAAGGAGCGTGAGGCCGACGGCGAGCGTCGCAAGAGCGAGCACCGCGGATCATGGCAAGCGTCGAACTTCGAGCGTTGGCGCAGCGCGATCGAGAACTACGTGTCGAGTGTGAAGCCCGGCAATCAGACGGCGCTCAACACCGCGGCGGTGCCGTTCGCGACTTACATCAACGGCATTCACAACCGCATCCACCCGATCTTCGCGGACACGTTCCTCGGGTCGCTCGAGGGTCTGCCGCCGACCAACATCCTCTCCGATTTGAAGCTGATGACGCGCCTCGAGATCGTGCTCTCCAAGGACGGTCACATCGTCAAGATGGGCATCAACAAGACGAGCGGCGTCACGGCGTTCGACATCGCAGCGCTCGACAGCGTGCAGCGCGCCTCTCCGTTCGGTCCCGCTCCCAACGCGATCGTGTCGCCTGACGGGCAGGTGTACTTGCACTGGGAGTTCCATCGCGACGAGGTCTTCGCGTGCAGCACGATGAACGCGCGACCGTACATCCTCAACATCCCCGCAGGCGGCGCGCCTCCAACCACTCCCAATCCGCTCGCGCCCGATCCCACTCCGACCAACACCCACGAGCGCGGCGCGCCGCTCAACACGGGCGATACACGCGAAGGCTTGCTGGCCATCCCATCGATCCCGCATCACGGCTGAGAATCTAGGTTAGTCTCGCGCTTCGCTTTGATGACGGCACCGGCACCTAGCTCGCGCTCACCTGAGTCGTACCAGCGTTTGGCGTCGCCAGTGCTGCGCAGCGCGTGGTTGCTGCGCGCGTGCGCAGTGCTCGCGATCGTGGCGACCGTGCTCGCGGTGATCGTGGTCCCTGGCTTGCGTGGTCACGCTTCAGACGGTGTGGTCATCGCGTGGGAGCGTGTCGCCGCTGTCGTGAGCATCGCGGCTGCCGTGATGGTCGCGGGTCTGGTGATGATCGGCTCGCTCGATCTGTGGCAGGTCACACGAATCGGCGTAGGGTCGCGCGCGTCGATGCTCGCGTTCGCCGCGATCGTGTTCGGTGTCGCGCTCGCTGCTTCAGTGGTTCACCTCCCGTCCATGGCGAGCGTTCCGATGATGCTAGCGAGCGGCGTCCTCGCCATGATCGCCGGCTCGAGCGGACTTCGTGCACCGCACACACGCGCGCCGTCCTTGTTGCTCATGGGCATGGGAGCCGCGGCGATCATGCGCCTGTTTGCCTGGGAGCTCGCGCTCGGAGGCTCGGACAGGCCGACGATGTTCACGGCGGGGCGTGTTTTCGCCACGATCGTGATCGCGCTCGTCGGTCTCTCGCAGATGATCTGCGCCGCGTGGATGAGCGCGCGCGGGCGCGGAGTCGGTCAGGTCGCAACA
>JANYHY010000514.1 GCA_025362165.1 Myxococcales bacterium
GCTTGGGTGAGGAAAGAGCCGGTACGCATCCTCGAACTCGGCGCGCGCTGCCACGAAGTCGCCTCTTTGGAGCAACGCGACGCCGCGTCGAAAGGCGGCGCGCGAGGCCTCTTTCGCGTCGTTCGTGTTGGAGTCGGGCGCGTCTGCGCGGGCGCTCGGCGCGCTCGCGATCACGATCACTGAGAGCACGCACGCGACAAGAGCGTTGAGCGGAGAGCGAAGGCGCATCGGCGGAGGGCAGAGCCCCACCACGTTCAATAGCGCGGAATGGTCGTGATGTGCGGGCCTTGAGCGCTCGCCGTGGTCGCGGGCTTGGTGACGAGCGTGGTCTTGTGCACGTTGAGCTGCTTCTGTGGTCCAGCCTGCGGGCGACCTGCGTCGGCAGGCGCCGTGTCCCCAAGCTCGACCACCGACAGCGCGACTGAGTGAGTCGGCGGGACGACCGGCGCTGCGATCGAAGACGGCTTCGAGACCGGCGTGCTCGAGATCGACTCGCCCCCCGCACTCGGATGACGGAGCGTGAAGGCGAGCGCGAGCACGCCGGCGACCACGGCCCCTGCTGCGATGAAGAGGCCAACGCGCGAGCTGAGCGCAGCGGGGCGCGACACACCAGCAGTCAGACCCGTCTCGGTCGGGTAGTTCACCGCGCCTTGCGTCACCACCGGGAGCGATGCTCCAACCGTCGCGGCTGCGGGACCGAGCGCGCGCCACGACGCACGCATCTGCTCCGCGTTCGCAAAGCGATCAGTGGGTTTGCGAGAGAGGGCTTTGTCGAGCATCGCATCGAGCCCTGAGGGAACCGGCACGCGTACGCACTCGCGCAGGCGACGAGGTCTGCTCTCGAGCTTCTCGGCGAGCAGCGCCATCTGCATGTCGGAGTTGAACGGGAGCCTGCCGCAGAGCGCCTCGAACACGACTGTCGCGAGCGCGTAGAGATCCGCGCGTCCGTCCACCTCCTGGCCGCGGATCTGCTCGGGGGCCATGTAAGAGACGGTGCCTACGGTCTCTCCAGTGACCGTGAGCTTCTCCGTGTCACTCGCGTCGAGCTTGCACACGCCGAAATCCAGCACACGCGCTCGCTCGCGATCCAGAACGCTCTCATTCGAGAGCTGACCGTTCGAGGGCACAGTCGGCGCGTCGATGCGCTCGAGGAAGATGTTTCCGGGCTTCAGGTCGCGGTGCACGACACCCGCCGCGTGCGCGTCGATCAGGCCACTGAGCACGTCGTCGACGAGCAAGCGGACCTCGTCCCACCCGAGCACCCCGCCTCGTTCGCGCAGTCGCTGGGAGAGCGAGACGCCCCATAAAAGCCGCATCACCAAGAAGAGCTCACCCTCTTCGGTGCGATCGACGTCGTAGACCTCGGGGACGAACTCGCTCTTGATGCGACGTGCGGCGATCGCCTCGCGCTCCAGTCTCGCCATGAGCGTGTCATCCACGACGCTGCGGCTCACCACCTTGATCGCGACGTGCATCCCGTCAGCGGTCCGCTCCGCGGCGAACACCTCGCCCATACCGCCGCGTCCGATCGAAGCGGAGACGACGTATTTGTCGCGCAGGACTGCGCCGGGTGAGATCACTTCATTAGACTAGCCCGTCTGGGGCTTGACTTCATCTTGCCGCTGCACGCGGGGTGGGGAGGGGCACCTGCAGGTGGGGAGGGTGGGGCTCGGCGACGCGCAGTACTTTCCCTATGCCGGCCGACACTAAAGGCCTTATGCCGTTTCACGATCTCGCGTGCTACATGGTCGGACGTCCTAGGAAAAAGCACCGCGCGCTCGCCGGTCGTTGCGGCCGCAGGTGGCGAAAAGGGGATTGAGAGGTGGTTGTCTCAATCGCGAGTATGGATTTGTCGAGTTGCTGTTCCGCTCACTAAAGGCCTGGTGTCTCGTTACTCATTCGGTGGCTACATGGTCGGCCGTCCAGAAGTGTGCAGGCGACAACCCAGAAGGAACTTGCGTGACTGATTGCCCTCGGACCGGACCGAACTAGCCGCGTTGGTCGCAAGCGCCGTAGTCTCATCGCGAGTGTCGAGATCGATTTCCTCCAACTGCCTGCGGACTGCTCTTGCGTCCGCTCCCAGGCTTCTCACTCGAGAGCCCCGCCGTGCCACCACCACCAAGCCATCTAGCGGCCGCTCGCCTGCAGCAGGTGCCCCAATTTAGCCGCTTGCCGCTCGTGATTGGCAACTAGCGGCGGAGGTCGTTTTTTAGGACTTTGCCGGTGGGGTTGCGGGGGAGGGTGTCGATGAAGACGTATTCGCGGGGGACTTTGGGTGTGGCGAGGCGCTCGCGCAGCCAGGCTTTCAGCTCGGCTTCGTCGAGTGTCTTGTTTTTCTCGAGCACGACGAACGCCTTCACGCGCTCGCCCCACTCGGGATCCTCTACGCCGATCACGGCGGCCTCGAACACGGACGGGTGTTCTTCGATCGTGGCCTCTACCTCCGCGGGGTAGACGTTCACGCCGCCCGTGATGACCATGTCGCGCTTGCGACCCTCGATGAAGTAGCGACCCGCGGCGTCGACGCGCGCGAGATCGCCGACACTGAAGTAGCCCGCGAGCATGCTCTCCTTCGTCGCCGCGGCGTTCTCGTGGTAGCCGGCCACGAGCTGATCGCTCTTCACATAGAGTTCGCCGACTTCGCCGGGAGCGACCTCGGTCTTGTCTTCGCCGATCAAGCGAATGCTGTTGTTCGGGAGCGACTTGCCGATCGTGCCAGGCGCGTCGCGCAGATCGGCGGGCTTGGCGAGCGTCACGAGCCCGGTCTCGGTCGCGCCGTAGAAGTTGTAGACGATGTCTCCGAAGGCGTTCATCGCGTCTGCCGCGAGCTGCCCCGTGAGCGCCGCGCCCCCGCAAAAAATGAGGCGAAGCGAGCGCGATCGGAATTTGTCGCGCTCCTCCTTCGGGAGCGCGGTGAGCCGGTGCAGCATCGTAGGCACGAGCGCGGTCGACGTCGCGTGGTGCTGCTGCACAGCGCGCAAGAACGTCTCGGGCTTGAAGTCATCCAGGATGACCGCGGTAGCTCCGAGCAAGTGGCTCATGGTCAAGAAGCCGTAGGCGGTCATGTGATAGAGCGGACAGACGACCAGGTGCACGTCGTCCGTGCGCATCGGTGTCTGCGCGATGAACTCGAGCGCGGCCACGAACATCTCCCGCGGGAACTTGCGCACTGCGCCCTTTGGCTTGCCGGTCGTGCCAGAGGTGTAGGTGACGACAGCCGCAGCTTCGTCGTCTACGGCGAGCGTGACCGCTTTACCGTGCGCGTCCTCGAGCCGCGTCGTCCCGGGCACGTCACCGCCCACGGAGATCAGTCGCTCGCGACCGAGGCCGAGCTGTTTGGCCGCGGGCTCGACCACGGGCCAGAGATCGTGCTCGAACACGATGAAGCGCGCCGCGCAGTTCTGCGCGAGGTACGCGAACTCGGTGGGCGTCGATCTCCAAGACACCGCGACCGCCGAGCCGCTCGCTCGCGCCACGGCGTTCTGCACGACGATGTGCTCGGGTCGGTTGCGCATCATCGAGAGCACAGCTTCTTTGCGACCGAGGCCGCGCGCGACGAGTCCATGCGCGAGCGAGTCGATCCGCCGATTGAGCTCGAACCAACTGATCGTCTGATCACGCCAGATGACCGCGGGTTTGTCAGGCGAGTTGTGCGCGTGGATTTGGTAGACCGCCGAGGGGTTCTGGTGCGCGCGCCCAAGGACCCTGATGACCTCGCGGATGCCCGGCGCCTTCATCTCCCAGAACAAGCCGCTCGTGAGCGCCACGTTGGTCGTCGCGCGGATCCTCCGCGGCGCCTCGCGCAATCGTTGTCGCAAATCGGCAAGCTTCGGGATCATCATCGACCGTCAACATAAGCCAGGATGTGGGCCTCTCGAAATCAATGGTGCTAGAATCTGCACGCAGATGACGGACTCTCCGGACGAACAAGAACAGACCGACGACGAGCGCTGGGACGAGAAGCGAGACATGGATCGCTCGGCGATCACGCTGCGCGTCGACTACAAACGCCTCAACACGTTCTTCGCCGACTACACCAAGAACATCTCGAAGGGCGGCACGTTCATCCGCACGACCAAGCCCCTCGACATCGGCACGGACTTCGTCTTCGTGCTCTCGTTCCCCGGCAAAGAGAGCCAGCTCAAGCTCAAGGGCGAGGTGATGTGGGTGACCCTGGAGGCGGACGCGAACGAGGCGTCCGGCAAGCCGCCGGGGATGGGCATCCGCTTTCTGTTCAACAACGACGACGAGCGTCAGGCCGTGGACGACTACGTCGAACGCTTGATGGCGCAAGCGTTGGGCGAGCACATCTCGACCAAGCTCCTCGCGCGCCCCCCCAAGTAGAAGGGTTGGTGGCGGTTAGCGTTCGAACGCGCTTTGGCCTTTGGATCGTGACCAGGGGAAGGTGAACTTGCGGAACTCACGCGAGACTGCCTTGCGCGCGAAGTCCTCTCGCACGCTCGCGGGCAGCTCGGTCGCCGTGAGGCTCTTGCGCGCGGTGACCTCGTCTCCGTGCTCGAAGCGCGCGTGCATGACGACGTCGAACGCGCCTGTGTGAGCGTCCTTGATGAACTCGAGATCGATCGAGCGAACATGCTCTTCGATCGAGGAGACCACCTCTGGATCGGCGTCGCCGCGAAGTGCCTTCTCGATGCCAGCGGCGTCACCTACTTGGCTCGCGAGCGATCCGGCGAGCGTCGGCAAAAGCCACTCCTCGATCACGGGCGAAGCGTCCACCGAGGCGTCCAACTGCGCCTTCTGCCTCCATCGCATGAAGAAGTACGCAGCGATGACGGCGACGAGCGCGATGACGATGAGCATGAGGCGAGCATACGCGACTCTGGCCCTGCGCGCTCTTGGGCCCTACGATTGGCGCCATGGATTACGAAGCCGAGATCGCGCGACTCAAGAGAGAGAGGAACGCCATCGTGCTGGCGCATTACTATCAAGAGGGCGACATCCAAGACGTCGCGGACGTGATCGGCGACTCGCTGCAGCTCGCACAAGCAGCGGCCAAGACGCAAGCAGACGTGATCTGCTTCGCCGGCGTGCACTTCATGGCGGAGACCGCGAAGATCCTCAACCCGAACCGGATCGTCGTGCTGCCAGATCTAGAGGCTGGGTGCTCGCTCGCCGATGGCTGCCCCGCGGACCGCTTCATCGCGTGGAAGGCCAAATATCCGGGTAGTGTAGTTGTATCTTACATCAATTGCTCTGCAGAGGTGAAGGCCGAGAGCGACTACATCGTGACCTCATCCAACGCAGAGAAGATCGTCCGCGCGATCCCGGAGGGGAAGACCATCCTGTTTGCGCCGGACAAGAACCTCGGCCGGTGGCTCGTGAAGAAGATCGGTCGCGAGATGGTCCTCTGGCAAGGCAGCTGCATCGTTCACGAGACATTCAGTGAGCGAAAGCTCATCGCGCTCAAGACCCGCCACCCAGACGCGGAGATCCTCGCGCACCCGGAGTGCGAAGATGGCTTGCTCTCGATGGCCGACTATATCGGGTCGACCACCGGGATATTGAAGTACGCGCTCGCGAGCCCGAAGAAGGAGTTCATCGTCGCGACCGAGGCGGGCATCCTCCACCAGATGCAGAAGGGTGCTCCCGACAAGACGTTCATCCCCGCACCTCCGGAGGCGAACTGCGCGTGCAACGAGTGTCCGCACATGAAGAGGAACACGATCGAGAAGGTCTACACCTCGCTGCGCGATCTCTCTCCGCGCCTCGAGATGCGCGCGGATTTGCTGGAGCGCGCGCGCGTCCCGATCGATCGCATGCTCGCGCTGAGCGCGTGAGGGTTCACTGCAAGAAACCCCAGACGCCACTCTCGGCGCCGCCGTCATGACAGAACAGCGAGGCCGCACCACCGCACCCTGGTGGAGCCGCGCCTGAACCACCCCCGTAGTACGTGCACGACAGCCCAACCGGCGAACACGGCTGATTGCCGAGCGCCGTGGAGTAAGTCGCGGGACATTGTTTGTCATTGCCCGTCGCGCAATCAGCGCCGGCGTCAGGTGTGGATGTCGTGGTCGTGCTGGAGCAGCCAAGAGCGAACCCAGTGAGGACGACGGCGACGAGCGAGATTGAGGCAATGAGTTTGATCAATGGACTAACGCTTCTTTCTAACCCAGTTATCCAAGCACTCTGGGTGCATGCCGCCATCGGCGTCGCTCCAGAGTACTTCTGAACCCGCTTTATACCTTCTTGCGCAGACGACACAGTCACCACCGAGCGGGCTCGTAATCGGTTTAGGTGCGTCCGTCACCGCGCGCGCTCCGCGCTTGGACGAGACCTTGCGCGCTGGCGTCTGCTTGCGCGAAGGCGGTGTCTTTCGTGGGATGGGAGATGGCCTTCGCGTCGCGGGCTCCACGAGCTGCAGGCCGTGCTCGCGGATCAGCTTGGCAGCGAGGAAGGCCGCGTTGCGCGCCTCGTTCGCGTTCGGCGACGCCGCAAGAGCCAACAGCTTCTGCACGCGATCGAGCACGGTGGCCATGCCGTAGAATGGCACAAACCCGGCGTGCGGCGTACTGTGGCCGAATGCGAGTGGCTCTCTTTCTTCGCTTGGTTGGCGCCTCGCTCGCGGCCGCTGGGTTGGCCCTCGCGTGCGGATCTCGCACGGGTCTGCTCGTACCCGATGACGTGCTCGCCGACGCGCACCCAGACGTGACATTGGATGGCCCCATCAACGGGGATGGGCCGCTCTTCGAGGGTGGCCGCCTGGACGTCACGAACGACTGCGCGGACTCGGGCGCTTATTGCGATCCTTCGGACCTCGGCTTCGTGTGGCAGTGCGGGCACAGGAGCATCCAGTGCAGCTCGATCGAGCAGTGCTCGATGGGCAAATGCGTCAACCCATGCGTCGACACGCTCGGGCAAGACACCTCGAACGGCTGCGAGTTCTACGCGATGGAGATGGACCTCACGCCAGAGGCCGTAGGCGTCTGCTACGCGGTCTTCATCGTCAATCAGTGGAGCACGGGGGAGGCCGCGAAGATCCAAGTCGATCTCGGCGGCCAAGTGATGCCGGTCGCCCAGTTCACTCGCATCCCAGCAGGCTTCGGGACGCAAACCACTTATCAGCCGTTCAACGCGGCGACCGGTCTGCCGAAGGACCAAATCGCGATCATGTTCTTGTCCCGCGATCCGGCGGCGCTCCAAGATCCTAATCCGATATCGCCGCGCAGGCTCGCGAGCTGTCCAAACGGGGTCATCCCCGCGGTCGTCGGCGACGCCGCTTTGCATGGAACCGGCAAATCCAAAGCGTTTCACATCAAGACGAACGTGCCGGTAGTTGCCTATCAGATGTTGCCTTATGGCGCGGGTCGCGCGCGCGTCACGGGCGCTACTTTGTTATTCCCCACCAACGTATGGGACACCAACTACGTCGCCGCCAACGCGTACGCGGCGCCCTCCAGCTTCCAGGAGGATCGCATCGGCCCCACCATGTCAATCCTCGCGTCGATGGACAACACCGTCGTGAGCATTTTGCCGACGACGCCGATCATCGCGGGCGGCGGGCTGGCGGGGACTCCTGCGAACGTGACTGGCAACTACTCACTCAACAAAGGTGAGTACCTACAGTTCACTCAACACATCGAGCTCACGGGCTCGGCGATCCAAAGCAACAACCCAATCGCGGTCATCGGTGGGGC
>JANYHY010000581.1 GCA_025362165.1 Myxococcales bacterium
TCGGGGCCGCTTCAGCGTGAGTCTCTGCGATTTAGTCGGGGCGAGAGGATTCGAACCTCCGACCCTCAGACCCCCAGTCTGATGCGCTAACCAGGCTGCGCTACGCCCCGATCGAGATTGTGCCGGAGCACCTTCTCACGCTGCGGTCCCCGACGGACCGAACGCGTCGCGCAAGCTAGTCGACTCGACGCTCAGCGCAAGACATTTGACGACGGGCCCTTCACGTCCCCAACCGTAGTCAGGGCCGTAGTCAGCGGCCGAGCGATTTTCCGTCGCCGTCGCCGTCGATCCAGATCGCTCCAGTGAGGGCGTACGGTGCGATCTCTGCGTCGTCTGCGGAGTCGCGCGCAAGCACCGGAGTCATCGGCTCGTGACCCGAGACGTCCACGACGATCGCGTCGTCGCGATCGACGAACACTCTCAGCGTCACCTTCGCGACCATCGCGCCGTTCAAGGGAGTCATCACGAGCGGCTTCTCGGTTATCTCCGACGCGCTCTGATTGGTGGGGCCTCGCGCGTGGCGCACCCGCGCGCGATCCAGCTTGATCCAAGGGGCGCACGTCACCTCGACGTTCACGTCGACGAAGCCAGCCTTTGGCTTCGCGATGCCGCCGATGCCGACTCCGTTTGCGCTCACTTTCAAGAACGGCCCATTCGTGAGCAGGACGTCGCGTCGCTCTCGCACGCCCTTCATCAGGTCCAGCGTGCGCGATGGGTCCCACGCGCCGAGGTGATCGTCGTCCGCGACTCGAACGTACGTGCGAGGGTAGCCCGGCTCTTGCGCGACGATGCCGTGCGTGTCCGTGTCTGCGGTGGCCGTGATCGCGTGCGACGTTCGCAAGAGCGCAAACCAATCTTGGATGACGACCTCACGCGACTGCACGTTGCGGCCGTTCCACACTTCGAGCGCGTCGAAGCCCGCGTCGTAGCCGGGGTCGGAGCCAACCCCCTTGGCGCGATCGAAGCCGTACTGATCGAAGTAGCCCGTCATCCCCGTGCGCGGGTGATTGATCTGCAACACGGGCTTGGGCGTCTGCGCTCGGAGCGCTTCGAACAGATCGTGCGCCGTGCGATCGCGCACAGGCAGTGCTCCGCCACGGGGCTTGGCCGCGTTGTAGGCGAGCGGCCATGCGTTCGCGTGACCCCAAGGATGGCGGCTCGCGTCAGTGGTGAGCTCGTCTCCAGGGATCGAGACGAGCCAATCGCCGACGTGGAGATCGCGCACGATTGGCTGGAGATCCGCGATCACATTGTGCTCGCTCGCGACCGCGATCTCGACACCCTCGGCCGCGTTGGAGATCACGCGATCGCGCGTCGCTGTGGGCGCGTCCACGCCCAACATCGTGTGCTGATGAAAATCGGTCGCGAGGTAACCACGCGTGTCGACGACCCGGGTGAGGAGACAGTGATCCGCTGTGCAAGGCTCGGTGGACGCGTTGGGAGCGACGTCTTGCTCGAACTGCACGAGCGCGTACTCAGGCCCGCGTGAGAGCGTGATGCGGTATCGGCCCGGCGCCAGATCGACGGTCATCGGATCGATCAGCGCCGCTGCGGTGATCTGGTTCTTCGCGGGACCTGCAGCGTGCGCGGGGCCGAAGTCTGGAGAGCGCGTGCCGTTCAGACCCTCGAGCGTCGCCTTGCACGGAACGAGGTGACGGTCTTGTCGGCCGTCCTCGTGGACCACGAGCTCCGTGCACTGGAGCTTGAGCTTGCCCGCAGGCGACACGCTGAGCTTGCCGCTCGCGACTTTGTCTTTGGCGACATCCACGTTCACCTTCGACGTGCCCGATCGACCTCCGCCGCCCGCGTACTCGAGCGTCCACTTCCCCGGCGGCAGATCTGCGACCAGCGCGTCCGCCTCATGGCTCGCGCGCAGATCCATCACGACGACACCCGCGTCGGTCGACACCTCGACGCGGCCACCCTCCGGCACCTTCACTGGCGCACCGCTCGCGTCCGATAGTGTGATCGACACACTACCCACGGCTTCACCCGCTGCGCCCATCAGCTCGGTCACGAGACCTGCTGTGTCCGCGCGCGGTCCCACCAGGAAAATGCGTGCATATTGCATCGTTTTTCCCGGCTGAATCGTGACGGATCGACCCTGGATCGTGTCGCTCCACGCGGGCCCGCTGATCGCGTCGATGTCTCCGCCGGCGCTCGCGATCGCGTAGCTCGCATATCGGCCGACGCCTCCGAGGAACGCGCCGCTGGAGATGCCCTTGAAGTTCTTGCCGCGGTCGGGAGAGAACTTCTCGACCCCGCCCCACTGCAGCGCGTCTCCAGGCGTGAGCCCGCCGATCGGAGTCGGACCTTGGTTGGTGAGCGTGGTCGTGAGTTGCGCCGCGCGATCGGTCGCGGCGAGCACGTAGCGCGTCTCGACCGCGAGCTTGCTCTCGTACAGCTCGTGACCCTTGGCGATGACCCACGCCGATCCATCCGCGAGCGCCCCGGTCTCGAGCGTCTCGTAGACGCCTTGTCGCGGGAACGTGCCGAAGTAGGTGAACGTCTGGCCGAGCTCGTCTTTGCGCTCGATCGCGTCTGCTGCGTCGATGATGTTTCCGCCGCTCTCCGCGAAGCCTGCGGACGATCCGATCTGCCCGATCACGAACGCGACCTCGTCGTTCTCTAGCAGCACGTCTCCTGCGCGACCGATCGCGTTGGGTCCGCCGAGCACGTCCGTCGCCGCCATCACCTTCACGCGCGCGGGCTTGACGCTCACGCCTGCGTCCTTCGAAGCGGGTGGTGCGTCTTTGCCCATCAGGTGAAGCCCCTTGGCCGCTGCGCCAGGCACCACGGGGATCTGCGGAGTGAAGTCGTCTTCGTGCGGTGGACAAGCCGTCGCCACACACACGATGACGATCACGGTCCAGGGTCTTCTCATCGCTTGCCGAACGAGAGTAGGAACCGCGCGAGCGCTTGCGCCTTGGGCACGAGTGTCGCGACGAAGATGAGCTCGTCCTTGGTGTGAAAGCCGGTGCCGCGCGGACCGAGACCATCGATCGAAGCGATGCCCATCGCGCTCGACGTGCTCGCGTCGCTGCCCCCGCCGATGAGCCCAGCCTCGCCGTCGCCGAGCCCGCTCTCCTTCGCGCACTCTCCATAGCTCTTCATGAGGGTCGCGCTCGCGAGCGTTCGCTCGAGCGGGTGACGCGCGACGCCGCCCTCGATCTCGATGCGTGTATTGTCCAAGCAAGCCGCGATCGAGGCTCTTTTCAGGGCTGCCACCAGCTCCTCGCCGTCCTGGGTCGTCTCGAAGCGCAGGTCGATGTCGCAGGTCGCGTGATCGGGCACGGTGTTCTTGCTCGTGCCTCCCTGGACACGACCGACGTTCACGGTGACACCGCGCGCGTAGTCCGTCAGGTGCTGGGCGGCCTCGATGAACCGTGCGAGCGACCAGATCGCGTTCGCGCCCTCCTTGTGATTGTTGCCGGCGTGCGCGGCCTTCCCGATCGCCGTCGCCTTGACTGCGCCGGTCCCTTTGCGCCGCGTGATGATCGCGTCGCCGTTTCGTCCCGCCTCGAACACGAGCGCCGCCCGTGCGTCCGTGATCGCGTCTCGAATGACTCCTTGCCCTTCCGGAGAGCCGACCTCTTCGTCTGCAACGATCGCCAGGCGCAGCGGCGCGATCGCGTCGAGGCCGACTGTGGCTGCGATCGCTTGGAGCGCGAACGCTACGACGACGAGACCTCCCTTCATGTCGAGCACGCCAGGTCCGCGCGCGAGATCTCCGTCCCGGCGAAAACCTTCGAACATCCCAGGCGGAAAGACCGTGTCGAGGTGTCCGACGAGCGCGATCGGATCACGACTGGCGTCTCCGCGCGACGAAAACACCAGGTGATCTGCGAAGCGGGTGCTCACGACCTCGCGTCGTGTGAGGCCTTCGATCGCAAAGGTCTTCTGCGTGAGCAGGCGGCCGACAAGGCGACCGCCCTCCACGTTCTCGGTGTACGAGTTGATCGCCACCAGCTCAGCGATCGCCTCTTCCATCGCGGCGCCACGCTGCGAGAGCCAGCCAACGACCTCGTCTCGACTCGACATGCGCACGGTCATGCCACGATCGGGCTAACCCCGAAAGATGGAACGCTTACGGCTTGTGCGGAGGCTCTGTGCGAGGTCGCTCGTGGTCCCAAGCGTCTTCTTTGGAGGAGACGCCAGCGAGGGCCTGCGGAGGCACGCTGAGCTTGGCGTTCTGACGACGCTCGCTCTCGGGCGCCTGATCGAGGTTGGGCTTATCGGGGTCAGCAAAACCGGTGAGGATCATGGGCTCGTCAAGTCACTACCTACATGTAGTACGCACGTCAACACACATCCTCCAAGTGCCTTCTTTTTGCCGGGTTTCTCTCCTAGCGTGCGGCCGCATGGGCAAGCGTTTCAAAGCGGCTGTGATCGGCGGCAGTGGGTACGGGGGTGCGGAGCTGATCCGACGGTTGATTCATCATCCATTCGTCGAGCTCTCACGCGTCGCGTCCGTCGACTTCATCGGCGAGCCGCTCAGCGCGGTCCATCCGAACCTCGAGGGTCGAACCGATCTCGTGTTCGAAGGGATCTCGCCCGGCGAGGCCGCGAAGGGAATGGACGTCGTGCTGCTCGGCCTACCTCACAAGATCAGCGCGACGAAGATGCCAGAGCTCATGGCGTCGGGCGCGCGCGTCGTCGATCTCTCGGGCGACTTTCGCCTGCGTGATCCTGCGGTCTACAAAAGGTACTACGGCGCGGATCACCCCTGCCCCGACGAGCTCACCAAGGGCACGTTCGTCTACGGGCTCCCCGAGCTCAATCGCGAAGCGATCAAGACCGCTAGGTACGTCGCGTCGCCTGGCTGCTTCGCGACCACCATCGAGCTCGCGCTGTTGCCGCTCGCGAAGGCTGGCTTGCTCACGGGCGGCGTAGAAATCGTCGCCATCACGGGCTCCTCCGGCAGCGGCATCGCGCCGAGCGCTGGCACGCATCACCCCGTTCGCGCATCCAATCTGCGCACGTACAAGCCGCTCGATCACCAACACATCCCAGAGATCGTGCTGACCCTCGAGCACGCTGGCGCCAAGGAGCTCGTGCTGAGGTTCGTCCCAGTGAGCGCTCCGCTCGCGCGCGGCATTTTTGCGACGAGCTTCGCCCACGTCCCAGAGAGCACCACACCCGACAAGCTCAAGTCGCTCTACGCGGAATTCTATTCAAAGGAGCCATTTGTGCGTGTCCCGAAGAAGCGACTTCCAGAGGTGGTGGCCGTCAGCGGCTCCAACTTCGCCGAGGTCGGACTCCAACCTGGCGATGTGAGAGACGGTATGCGCGCGGTCGCGATCTTTTCGGCGACCGATAACCTCATCAAGGGCGGCGCAGGGCAAGGCATCCAATCGATGAACCTCATGCTCGGGCTTGATGAGACACTCACACTCGAAGACCCAGGCGGCTGGCCGTGACCGTCGAACCGGAAGGCCCTGTCGTCATCAAGCTCGGCGGGGAGGTCGTCTACTCCGCGGAGGTCGTGGTGATCGCGGAGGACATCGCGGAGCTCGTCAAATCAGGGCGATCGGTGATCGTCGTGCACGGCGGCGGGACGGCGGCAACGGAGCTCCAGAAGCGGCTTGGTCAGACTCCGAACATCATCGCTGGGCGTCGCATCACGGACGCGGCCACGCTCGAAGTGATGAAGATGGTCGTCGCCGGCAAGGTCAACGTGGACCTCTGCGCGCGCCTCCATGCGGCCGGAGCGCGACCGGTCGGGCTGCACGGCGCGAGCTCTGGAGCGATCGGCGCAGTGAAGCGCCCACCCAAGGTCGTCGGTGGTGCCGGGCCCGATCCGATCGACTTCGGCCACGTGGGAGACGTCACAGGCGTGAACCACGAGCTCATCGATCTTCTCTTGAGAGGAACTTTTGTACCCGTGCTCGCATGCCTCGGCTGCGACACTCACGGGGACCTCTTCAACATCAACGCGGACATCGTCGCCAACCAGGTGGCGCTCGCCATGAGTGCGCGCTCGCTCTTGCTCATCAGCGACGTCCCTGGCGTGTTGAGAGACGTCGCCGACCCGACCTCCCGCATCCCCCGCATGACTCGCGCCGACGGCAAGAGGGTGATCGACGAAGGCGTCGTGAAGAAGGGGATGATCCCCAAGCTCGAGGAGTCGTTCGCGAGCATCGCGGCGGGCGTCCCTGAGGTGCACATCGTGGGCAAGCTGAAGCGCGGCGATTTAGCCCGAGAAGTGCGCGAGCCAGGATCCGTCGGCACGGTGCTCGTCCCGTGAAGAGAGTCGTCGTCGTCGACACTGGCATGGGCAATCTCGCGAACGTCGAGCGCGCTCTGCGTGTGTCCGCGGACCACTCTGGAACCAAGATTTCTCTCACGCGCTCAGGAGATCCAAACGCGCTGCGCACGGCAGACACGATCGTGTTTCCGGGTCAGGGCGCGTTTCGAGATTGTGCGCGCGCGTTGGATGGTGGGCTGCGTGACGCGCTGCTGGAGTGCATACGCGCGGGCAAGCCCTACCTCGGGATATGTTTGGGGATGCAACTTTTGTTCGTTTCAAGCGAAGAATCGCCAGACCCGACCAGCAAAGGACTCGCGCTGTTCGATGGCACCGTGCGCAAACTGATCGCGAAGCCCACCGTGAAGATCCCGCACATGGGCTGGAACACAGTCGAGAGCGCGCGCGACAACCCTTGGATCTCTTCAAAGGCCGAGCACTTCTATTTCGTACACTCGTACGCGGTGTCTCCTACGGATGACTCCGTGGTGCTCGGGCGAACGACACATGGTGAGACCTTCGTATCGGCAGTCTCCAGAGACAACGTGCTTGCCGTGCAGTTTCACCCTGAAAAGAGCCAGAATGCGGGTCTTCAGCTGCTCGAACGATTTTGGAAGACCTCATGGTGATCGTCCCCGCGATCGATCTGCTCGGCGGCAAAGCGGTGCGTTTGCACAAGGGCAACTACGACGAGGTCACGGTCTACGATGATGACCCCGTCGCGCGCGCGAGAGCTTTTCGGCAAGCAGGTGCGACGCGGCTTCATGTCGTCGATCTCGAAGGCAGCAAAGCCGGACGCTGCGTGCAAATCGAGATCGTACGCGCCATCGCCGCGGCGTTCGGCGCAGGCGTTCAAGCGGGCGGCGGAGTGAGATCGCGCCAGGCGGCGGAGAGCTATCTCGAAGCAGGCGCAGACCGCGTCGTGCTTGGCACGTTCGCCGCGAGCGATCCGGATCTCGTGCGCGGTCTCGCAGAGACACATCCCAAGCGAGTCATCGTCGCGGTAGACGCCAAAGACGGGATGGTCGCCACGAGCGGCTGGACATCCCTCAGCGCGATCACTGCGATCGATTTGGCGGCTAGTTTCAAGGGATCTCCGATTTTCGGTGTACTCTACACGGACATCTCGCGCGACGGCACCAAGTCAGGACCCAACGTCGAAGCGACCGCTCGCCTCGCACGAGAAACCGGCTTGTCCGTGATCGCCTCGGGCGGCATTGGCTCGCTCGATCACCTCCGCGAGCTCGCGACGCACCCAGGCATCGACTCGGTGATCGTCGGCCGCGCGATCTACGACAACGTCTTCACCGTCGAAGACGCTCTGCTCGTGGCCAGTGAGCCTTAGGTGGAGCGTCACCTCGAACGGATCGAGTGGTCACCGAATCCGCGGCATCTGCCTGACCTCACGCAGTGGCCTTATACGATCCCTGCGGTCGCGCAGCTCATACAGGACGGCGGGCTCGACATCGCGCCAGGCGTGACGTTCCTCGTCGGCGAGAACGGCAGCGGAAAGAGCACGTTGATCGAGGCTTTCGCGAGCCCCAACGTGTACTCGCGCAGCGGACACGCCGCCGCTAGCGGAGCCAACGTCACAGGTCCGCGCGGGAGCGATGAGGACTCTCCACTCGCGTCTCACCTTCGCGCCAAGAGACACAAGCTCGCCTCTCCTGCTGGGTTCTTCCTTCGCGCAGAGTCGATGCACGAATTTTTCTCAGAAGAAGATCGAGGCGCTTCGTCGAAGGCTTGGGGTCGTGAAAAGCTCCAGCAGCGATCTCACGGCGAGTCGTTCTTGGC
>JANYHY010000603.1 GCA_025362165.1 Myxococcales bacterium
GAGACGTTCAACACGACGTTCGCGCAGGCCATCGTCGACCTAGGCGTCGGCGTCGAGATGTGCGCGCCTCGCAGCGGCAACCAGAAGGGCTCGGTGGAGCGGCTCGTGGGTTGGGTGAAGAGCTCGTTCTTCAAACCTCGCAAGTTCCTCGACGAGCTCGAGTTGCAAGCCCAGCTCGATGCTTGGCTCGACGAGATCAACCAAACGACGCCCAATCGAGCCACGAAAGTGATTCCGGAAATTCGACGGCGCGAGGAGCTACCGCGGCTGCGACCCGTCAAGGTGCTTCCGGAAAATCTCGCGCTGCGTATCCCCATCTTCGTTGGACCCACCGCCGAAGTGATGTTCGAGGGCGTCGCGTACTCGATGCCGCCCGAGGCCGCACACGTCGCTGGCACGATGCTCTTGTACGAGTCGCGCGTGCTCATCATCGCCGGTCGCCACGAGTCCGAGCAGCGTCGCCGCGGCAAGGACGAGCCCATGGCGCCTCTGCCAGAGCATCGCTCCGCCAAGGTCGCCGCGGTGCACGGCAAGCGCGCCAAGCTCTACGAGAAGCGACAACAGTTGCTCAATCTCGGACAGGGCGCGCTCGCGCTGCTCACGCACATCACGCATCGCGAGCCCAAACAATCTTCGCGCCGCGTCGAAGAGCTCTATTGGCTACTCGACAATCACGGCAGCGAAGACATGCGCGACGCCATCAACGCTGCAGTCGCCGCCGACATGCGCAGCGTCGCAGGCGTACGTCGCGCTCTTCAATCGAGCGCTCGAAGTCGCGATGGCGAGAGCCGTCGCGACGTAGCAGCGCAACCGTGCGGCGCTCATACTTCCCAGTTGTCTTTGCTCTCGCGCCGCGCGGAGCCGAATCGAGGTGAGCCGTGAGCACCGACCTCGACCCGCTCCTCAAGCGACTTCACCTCGCCAACACTCGCCGCGCGTGGCGTTCCATCGTCTCGCGCGCAGAGAAGGAGGAGTGGTCGTACGAGTACTTCCTTCAAACCGTTTTCGCCGAAGAGGTCGCTCATCGCAAAGGCACTCGCCTTTCCCGCGCCACGAGCGCTGCTGCGTTTCCCTTCTTGCGCACCATCGAAGAATTCGACTTCAGCTTTCAGTCGAGTCTTCGATTGACCACTATCGGCTCGCTCCTCTCTCCAGACTTCGTCACAGAGGGCGGCTCGGTCATCTTCGAGGGCAAACCGGGCCGCGGCAAAACTCACCTCGCTGTCGCCATCGCTTACCGCGCCGTGCAAAATGGCTTCGACGCGCTCTTCACTACCGCCGCTGACCTCATCGATGACTTGTCATCCGCTACTCGCGCAGGCCGCCTCCGCGACGCGCTACTTCGATATCTCAAACCTCACGTCCTCGTCGTCGACGAAGTCGGTTATCTCGCCTACGGCGATGACGCCGCCAACGTCCTCTTCCACGTCGTCAACGAGCGCCACATCCGAAGGCGCGCCATGATCTTCACCACCAACAAGACTCCCAAACGCTGGGGCTCCGTCCTCCACGACGACGACCTCGCAGAAGCCATCGTCGACCGCATCCTCGAACGCGGCCGCCTCCTACGCCTCGACGGCCCCTCCGTCAGGACCAAACACTTGCCCGACCAAGACCTCCAACTCGACGATCAAACCCACCCGTCAAGCAGCATATTTTCCGGAATCGAGGCCGCAGAATTTCCGGAACCCACACCCCGAGCAGGTCACCTGCTCTTCACCGCTGAAATCACATCGAGAAAACTTTTTTTCGCAACTCACGCAACTGGCCGCGACCCGGGTCGACAGGGGACTGAGCAAGGCAACACGCCTCGCCAAACCGAAAGGAAAGTCCCATGTCCAAGTCACACGCAGCTGCCAAGTCCACCGTCGAGCAGTCCACCACGTTCGCCACCTCGCTCGAGAAGACCGCCAAGGCGCGCGCTTCACTCAGCGCGGATGCGCTCGTCCCCATCAACATCGACATCCCGAGCGCGTTCATCAGCGTGATGGCCGCAGTGCCGCGCATCAACGCGATGCGTGCGGCGATCGTCGAACACGCGCCGATGATCGACATCGACGCAATCGACCACCTCGAGATGTACGCGCAAGCCCTCGGCGAAGCGAACGGCATCTACCTCGCGGCTTCGCAGCCAAGCGATCTGACCACGCTCTTGAATCGCGGCATCGAGCTCCGCGCGTTGCTCATCTCGGACGCGCAAGCGCTCGCGCACCGCGGGCTCATCGACGCGAAGTTCCTGTCTGGCTTGCGTGGTGCAGTCGGCTACGTCAACGTCAGCACAGACTTGAACACGCTGTATCAGCTGTTCCAGTCCAACAAGTCCGCCATCGTCGGCAAGAGCGCGGTGACTCCCGCCGAGCTCACCGAAGCGCACACCATCTTCGAGAAGATCAGCGCTTCGCTCGCCCAGCGTGAGCTCCAGTCCGAGTCGGTCGCAACCGCCGCGGACACGCGCCATCGCGCCTTCACCCTGCTCGTCGCGACTTATGAGCAAGCGCGTCGCGCGGTGGCGTTCGTTCGCTGGGCAGAAGACGATGTCGACAAGATCGCGCCGTCGCTCTGGGCAGGCCGTGGCCGTCACTACAGTACGGACCTCCAACCGCCGGCTCCTGTCGCGCCGGCTCCCGCTGTCACTCCGGTTGCTCCGCAATTCGCGCCTGTTGGTTTGGGTCTGCCGGGTGGCTCTCCGTTCACCAACGGTCCGGTGAATCACTGAGCGTCACCAGCAAACACTGAAAGGAGACGGCTCATCATGACCACGACACCGTGCTTCGAGCTCGGCGCATGCCAACAGCTCGACGGCGCCCTCCCTGGGCGCGCGACGATGCCTGCGCATCACCTCGTCACTCACGGCGTCGTGGTCGGCATGACCGGCAGCGGCAAGACCGGGTTCATCACCGTGATGATCGAAGAGGCGCTGCGCTTGGGCGTTCCGGTCTTGGCCATCGACGTGAAGGGCGATCTCGCGAACCTGCTGCTGGCGTTCCCATCGTTCGATGTAGCGCACATGCGTGCGTGGGCCTCGGCGATGGCGGCCCCGAGTGACAGTCGAAGCGAAGAAGAGATCGCACAGGCACTCGCGCAGGAGCGTCGTGTTGGACTGCAAGCGTGGGGCGTGAGCGAGGCTGATCTCGCAGCGTTCCACGCCAACACGGACGTGCGCGTGCTGACACCAGGTTCGACTGCGGGAGAGCCGCTTCACATCCTGTCGTCTCTCGAGCGACGATCGTCCCGATGGGATCACGATCCCGACGCCGCACGCAATTCACTGAGCGCGGCGATCTCTCTGGTGCTCCGACTCATCGGCCGTGATCCTGATCCGGCGCGGAGCAAAGAACACGTGCTCCTCGCGCTGCTCGCGGAGCGCCGTCTTCGCGATGGGAAAACTGCGGACCTGCCTGCGTTGCTCGAAGATCTCGCGCGTCCGCCGATCAAGGTGGTCGGCGCGATGCCGATCGACAGCTTCATTCCCAAGCGAGAGCGACTCGCGCTCGCGGCGTCACTCAACACGTTGCTCGCTTCGCCCACGTTCGCGAGTTGGCGCACCGGCGCGACGCTCGACGTGGACGCGTGGATGACTCCAGAGCCAGGCAAGCGCACGCCGGCGATCATCTTGAGCGTCGCGCATCTCGACGAAGAGGAGCGTTCGCTCGTGTTGTCCGTGGTGCTCGAAGAGGTGCTCTCTTGGGTGCGATCGCTGCCAGGTACACAACGCTTGCGAGCGCTCGTGGTGTTCGACGAGGTCTATGGCTTTCTTCCGCCGCACCCCGCGAACCCGCCGACCAAGCGCCCGATCGTGTCGCTGATGAAGCAATCACGCGCGTTCGGTGTGGGCGTGGTCCTCGCGACGCAGAACCCCATGGACCTCGACTATCGCGCGCTCGGCAACGCCGGGTTGTGGTGCGTCGGTCGACTGCAAACGGACGCAGACTGCGCGCGCGTCGTCGATGGTCTCGCGTCGATCGATCCCCAGGGTCGAGATTCGGCCAAAGCGTTGGGCGCCGTCGTCAAGCGTCTCGCGCCGCGATGGTTCTTGGTGCGCGACGCACACGCAGGCGGTGAACCCGTTCTCGTGCAGCCACGCTGGGCGATGTCGCTCTTGAGAGGACCCATGACTCGCACGGAGCTCACACGAGCGAGAGTGGCTCGCGATCCGAACACTCCGGTGGTGCATGAGATCGCACCGATACCGGAGCCACCAGAAGAGCCCAGTCACGAGGCTCTGATCGACACAATTAAAAGCCTCCATTTGCTGTCCCGCCGAGCGGTAGCCGTGCACTGAGCATTAGCTGTCCGGCTGCTGCCGACCCGCCTACCGCGCAGCTCGACTGCACGACTCGGGAGTGCGGTGTAGCCTCGCCAATCGCATCTGCCGGTTTGGTAGCCTGCATGGCAAATGTCGCCCCTTGTTTTGTGTAGAGGATGCTGGATTGCCCGATGCTCGCCACAACTCGGACGTGTCGCTTTCTGACCTTAGCGCTTCAGCGCGCGATCGAGACGAACGTCGATTGAGGTATCGCGCGAGACCCTTTAACCCCATTCTGCGGTTGATGAGCAGCGGATCGTGGAGGCCCTTCGTTTACCGTGAGTTCTACGATGTCCCCCGACTTGTGGCTGTCTCCTTGGAAAACGGAGACACCATCATCATGGACTGTAGTTTCGACCCGGAACTGGACGACTACCCCAATGCTTATAGGGTCTATGTCTGTTCCCAGTTTGACTCGGGGAGCCAAGAGTCATGGACTACGTCGACGATCAGCGGGCGATTCATCGGCACTATCAAGGTCGAAGAAATTTCTTTCGATCCCACCAAGCGCGCGCTCCTCAATCTAAGCACCACCGCGTTGGCGGCTCTGATCACTGGTCACTTGGGATCCAGATAGTACGATCTCGTTTCGGTTTCCAAGTTGGGCCGCTCGACCTCCGCCTTGTTGGCGTTGGATTTTTGAGCGGGCTCCAGACGATGGCAGAGTAAAGATAGAAGTGGTGCCATGAACTATGTTGCGAAGCTGTGCGCAATTGCGTCGCCTCCCATAGGTGCGCGCGTTTTAGACGCAAGACCCTGTCCGCGAGCGCTAACGACAATGCTGACCGCTCGCAACGGGTTTTATGCATTTGAAGCGGCGCTGCATGTATTTCCCTTCGGAGAGGCTGCTCCCGAGATTGATCTCGAAGCGTGGAATTCCCCCAAGCTGTGGCGCGATGCGTATGGCGATCTCGCAGTTGACGGCCATTTCTTTGCGGAGGATGTCTTTGGGAATCAATTCCAACTGCGTGGCGACGGAGTTTGGTCGTTTGATGCTGAGACTGGAGAGGGTGATCGTGTCGCCGCTGATGTGGAGGCCTGGGCTCGTCTTATGTTGGAAGATCGCAATTTTTGGTCCGGATACCCCTTGGGGCACGAGTGGCAGCAGAGGAACGGCCCCCTTCCGACCGGAATGAGACTCCTCCCTATCGTGCCGTTCATTCTTGGTGGCGACTACGAGGTGGCAAATCTCAAGCCGGTCCCTGCAATTGAAGGCATGAATTTTCGTGGTCACTTGGCGATCGAGACGCATGCGTTGCCAGACGGATCCCGCGTTCAGCTCATGGTTCGAAAGTAGTGACGACGTCTCATTCGGAGGCGACGACTTTGAGATTAGTTAGCCCCAGCGGTCGATAGGTCACGTCAAGCGAACATCACCTACGACGGAACGAGTATAGCAATCGAGGCGGAACCGCTAGGCGCTGTTACGCCATAGTTATCCGAGGAGTCG
>JANYHY010000678.1 GCA_025362165.1 Myxococcales bacterium
CGTACCGCAAGGTCGGCGACGGTCGCGTCACCGACGACGTGAGCTGGTACTCGGCGCTCGAAGAGGAAGGCAAGTACATCGCCCAGGCTTCGGCCGCGATGGACGAGAAGGGCAAGTTCCGCGAGAGCCTCGTCTCCGCACGTTTGAACGGTGACTTCCACTTGGTCACGCCGGACATGACTCAACTCATGGACGTCGCGCCCAATCAAATGGTGTCAGTCGCTGCCGCGCTCGTTCCGTTCCTCGAGCACGACGACGCGAACCGCGCGCTCATGGGCGCGAACATGCAACGTCAGGCAGTCCCGCTCATCCGCTCGCACGCGCCTTATGTCGGCACGGGCATGGAGGGCAAGCTCGCCCGTGACTCTGGAGTATGCACGCTCGCGCGACGCGCAGGTGTCATCGAGAGCGTCGACGCGACTCGCATCGTCGTTCGTCCTGATAGTGACAACCCGGAAATTCCGGACATCTATCAATTGATGAAATTTCAGCGGTCGAACCAGTCGACTTGCTACAACCAGCAACCCATCGTCCGCGCGGGCGAGCACGTCAAAGCCGGTGAGGTCCTCGCGGACGGACCCAGCTGCGACATGGGTGAGCTCGCGATGGGTCAGAACGTGATGGTCGCGTTCATGCCTTGGCAGGGCTACAACTTCGAGGACTCAATCCTCGTCAGTGAGCGCATCGCCAAAGACGACGTATTCACTTCAATTCACATTGAAGAGTTCGAGTGCGTCGCCCGCGATACCAAACTAGGCAAAGAGGAAGTCACGCGCGACATCCCCAATGTCGGTGAGGAAGCGCTCAAAGATCTCGACGAGAGCGGCATCGTCCGCATCGGCGCCGAGGTCAAACCGGGCGACATCTTGGTCGGCAAGATCACTCCGAAGGGCGAGACTCAGCTCTCTCCGGAAGAGAAGCTCCTACGCGCGATCTTCGGCGAAAAGGCCGGCGACGTGCGCGACAGCTCTCTGCGAGTTCCGCCGGGCGTTGGCGGCATCGTCATCAACGCACGAATCTTCTCGCGCAAAGGCACGGAGAAGGACGAGCGCGCCAAGGACATCGAGGACCACGAGCGCGTGCGCCTCGAGAAGATGCGAGACGAAGAGGTCAAGATCCTCCGCGACTCGTTCTTCCGTCAGGTCAAAAAGCAGCTCACGGGTGGAACCACCACGGGCAAGCTCGTCGACGACAAAGGCAAAGTGCTGTTGTCCAAGGGCGCAGATCTCACTGAAGACATGCTGGATGGCGTCCCCCGCAAGTATTGGGGTGAATTGCCAGTAGAGGGCGCAGAAGAGATCTCCAACAAACTGCGCGAGCTCGAAGAGATCGTGCAAGTCCGTGAAGAGCACTTCCGCGACAAGATCGATCGCCTCACCAAGGGCGACGAACTCCCGCCGGGCGTGATCAAGATGGTGAAGGTCTACATCGCCATCAAGCGCAAGCTCCAGGTCGGCGACAAGATGGCCGGTCGTCACGGCAACAAGGGCGTCATCTCCCGCATCATGGCGGAAGAGGACATGCCCTACTTGCAAGACGGTCGTCCGGTCGACATCGTCCTCAATCCACTAGGTGTTCCTAGTCGTATGAACGTGGGTCAGATTCTAGAGACTCACTTGGGTTGGGGCGCGCGCGTGTTGGGTTGGCAGCTCCAATACATGTTGGAAGCCAAGTTCGGTGCAGACGCGATTCGCCAACACATCCTCAAAATCTACGAGGGTGATGCGGCGCTCGCGAAGTGGCTCAGCAAGCTGAGCGATCACGAGGTCAAAGAAGTGGCGGCCAAGCTCAAGCGCGGCATCCACTACGCGAGCCCCGTGTTCGACGGCGCGCCCGAGAAGGCGATCAAAGAGTCATTGGCCATTGCAGGTTTGCCCGAGTCCGGACAAGCCGTGCTCTTCGACGGGCGCAGCGGAGAAGCGTTCGATCAAGAGGTGACCGTGGGCGTGATGTACATGCTCAAGCTCCACCACTTGGTCGACGACAAGATCCACGCGCGCTCGATCGGTCCGTACTCGCTCGTCACCCAGCAACCGCTCGGTGGTAAGGCGCAGTTCGGCGGTCAGCGACTCGGCGAAATGGAAGTCTGGGCGATGGAGGCCTACGGAACGGCCTACGCGCTCCAAGAGTTCCTCACCGTCAAGAGCGACGACGTCATGGGCCGCACTCGTATGTACGAGGCGATCGTCAAGGGCGAGCACAACCTCGAGCCAGGTCTGCCCGAGAGCTTCAACGTACTCATCAAGGAGCTCCAAGCTCTTTGTCTGAACGTAGAGCTCCTCGAGGCGAGCGCGCTCAAGGATCAGGCTGCTGAAGAGTAGTCCACTCCCGCTCCCAGCTCCCGCTCCCAACTCTCAGAGTGTTGGGAGCGGTCGAGGCCCCATAGAATTATTTTGATAGGTTTTTAGAGAAAGGCACTTCAGATGCGCGATATTTTCAGCTTCTTCGAGAAGCCCAAGGATCCGCTTTCTTTTAGCGCGATCCGCATTTCGCTCGCGTCTCCCGAGAAGATCCGCGAGTGGTCGCACGGTGAGGTCAAGAAGCCAGAGACGATCAACTACCGAACTTTCAAGCCGGAGCGTGATGGCTTGTTCTGCGCCAAGATCTTTGGCCCGGTAAAGGACTACGAGTGCAACTGCGGCAAGTACAAGCGCATGAAGCACCGCGGGATCGTCTGCGAGAAGTGCGGCGTAGAGGTCATTCAGTCCAAGGTGCGCCGCGAGCGTTTGGGCCACATCAACTTGGCCACGCCGGTCGCCCACATATGGTTCTTGAAGAGCCTGCCGAGCCGCATCGGCAACATGTTGGACATCACCTTGAAGGACCTGGAGAAGGTTCTTTATTGTGAGGCCTATATGGTGATCGACGCGAAGGAGACGGGTCTCGCGCGCGGTGAGCTGCTCAGCGAAGAGCGCTACATGCAGTTGGTCGATGAGTATGGCGATGACAAGTTCAGCGCCGGTATGGGCGGCGAGGCTGTCCTCGAGATGCTCAAGCAAGTCGACGTGCACACGCTCAGCGAGACGCTGCGCGGAGAGATGCGCACGGCGACGAGCGAGGCCAAGCGCAAGAAGATCGTCAAGCGATTGAAGGTCACCGAGGCGTTCCGCGAGAGCGGCAATCGCCCCGAGTGGATGATGCTCACTGTCATCCCGGTTTTGCCGCCGGATTTGCGCCCGCTTGTCCCGCTGGACGGCGGCCGATTCGCTACTAGCGATCTCAATGATCTCTATCGCCGAGTCATCAATCGCAACAATCGATTGAAGCGTCTCTTGGAGCTCAACGCCCCCGAGATCATCATTCGCAACGAGCGCCGCATGCTGCAAGAGGCAGTGGACGCGCTCTTCGACAACGGCCGCCGCGGCAAGACGATCACTGGCCCGAACAAGCGCCCGCTGAAGTCGTTGAGCGACATGCTCAAGGGCAAGCAGGGCCGGTTCCGCCAGAACCTGCTCGGCAAGCGCGTGGACTATTCGGGCCGCTCCGTGATCGTGGTCGGACCCGAGCTCAAGCTGCACCAGTGCGGCCTGCCCAAGCAGATGGCGCTGGAGCTCTTCAAGCCGTTCGTCATGAAGCGTCTGGTCGACCTCAAC